>NZ_JBSFGJ010000390.1:0-8825 GCF_053596515.1 Nonomuraea sp. NPDC001684 | reverse complement strand
CCCTGACGGCCGCGACCTGCTGACCGCGGCGGGCCCGACGCACGACACCGTGCTGAAGGAGGTGCTGGCGGAGGCGGCCGAGCAGCCCGAGCTGGACGGCGATGGCCCACACGATGAGCGACTGCCCGCGGCCCATGTCACCGGCCACGAACACGCCGTCCACCTTCGACATGTACGTCTTGTCCCGGGCGACGTTGCCGCGGGCGTCGTAGAAGCCCTCCCCCGCGACCTCGGCCAGGTCCTCCAGCAGGGCGCCCTTCTCCGGCCCGAGGAAGCCCATGGACAGGGTGATCAGCTCGGCCGGGATCTCCCGCTCGGTGCCGGGGATCGGCTTGAAGCCGTTCTGCGGCCCCTCGACCTCGACCAGGCGCAGCGCCCTGACGTTGCCCTCCTCGTCGCCGACGAACTCGGTGGTGGAGACCGCGTAGACGCGCTCCCCGCCGCCGTCGGCCAGCTCCTCGTGCGCGCTCTCCATCTTGAACAGGATGGGGAACGTCGGCCACGGCTGGCTGCCGGGCCGGGACGCGGGCGGCTGCGGCATGATCTCCAGCTGGGTCACCGACGCGGCGCCCTGCCGGATCGCGGTGCCGATGCAGTCGGCCCCGGTGTCGCCGCCGCCGATCACCACGACGTGCTTGCCCTCGGCCGAGACCGGCGCGACCGCGTAGTCGCCCTCCTGGACCTTGTTGGCCAGCGGCAGGTACTCCATCGCCTGGTAGACGCCCTTGAGCTCGCGTCCGGCGACCGGCAGGTCACGCCATTGGGTGGCGCCGCCCGACAGCACCACCGCGTCGAACTGCTCGCGCAGCTCGGCCGCGGTGACGTCGACGCCGACGTCGACGCCGGTGCGGAACCTGGTGCCCTCGGCCCGCATCTGCTCCAGGCGCCGCTCGATGTGGCGCTTCTCCATCTTGAACTCGGGGATGCCGTACCGCAGCAGGCCGCCGAGGCGGTCGGCGCGTTCGAACACCACCACGTCGTGCCCGGCCCTGGTGAGCTGCTGGGCGGCGGCCAGGCCCGCGGGGCCCGAGCCGACGACGGCCACCTTCTTGCCGGTGCGCACCCGCGGCGGCTGCGGGGTCACCCAGCCCTCGGCGAACGCGCGGTCGATGATCTCGACCTCGACCCGCTTGATCGCCACCGGGTCGGAGTTGATGCCGAGCACGCACGCCGCCTCGCACGGAGCCGGGCAGAGCCTGCCGGTGAACTCCGGGAAGTTGTTCGTGGCGTGCAGCCGCTCGATCGCCTCGCGCCAGTCGGTGCGGTACACGAGGTCGTTCCACTCGGGGATGAGGTTCCCGAGCGGGCAGCCGTTGTGGCAGAACGGGATGCCGCAGTCCATGCAGCGGGCCGCCTGCCTGGTCAGCTTCTCCTGCGGGAAGTCCTGGTAGACCTCCCGCCAGTCGCTGATGCGGACGTCGACCGGGCGGCGCGCCGGCAGCTCCCGCTCGTGCGTGAGAAAACCCTTGGGGTCAGCCATCGAGTACGCCTCCCTAGCCCTGAACCGCAGCCGCCATGACGGCCTCGTCGATGTCCCTGCCTTCGGCGCGGGCGGCCTCGGCGGCCGCCAGCACCCTCTTGTAGTCGGTCGGCATGATCTTGCCGAACCGGGCGAGCGCGGCGTCCCAGTCGGCCAGCAGCTGCTTGGCCACCGGGGACGCGGTCTCGGCGAAGTGCTTCTCGACCGTCTCCTTCAGGAACTCCGCGTCCTGCTCGGTCAGCGTCTCGATGGCGACCATCTCCCGGTTGACCCGCTCGGGCCGCAGGTCGAGCAGGTACGCCACGCCGCCGGACATGCCGGCCGCGAAGTTGCGCCCGGTCGCCCCGAGCACGACGACCCGGCCGCCGGTCATGTACTCGCACCCGTGGTCGCCCACGCCCTCGACGACCGCCGTGGCCCCGGAGTTGCGGACGCAGAACCGCTCGCCGACCACCCCGCGGACGAACACCTCGCCGGACGTGGCGCCGTACAGGGCGACGTTGCCGGCGATGATGTGCCCGTCGAGCGGCGCCTCCTCGTGCGGCCGGACGGTGATCCGCCCGCCCGACAGGCCCTTGCCGAGGTAGTCGTTGGCGTCGCCGGTCAGCCGCAGCGTGATCCCGCGGGGCACGAACGCGCCGAAGGAGTTGCCCGCCGAGCCGGTGAAGGCGATGTCGATGGTGTTCTCGGGCAGGCCCTGGCCGCCGTACCGCTTGGTCACCTGGTAGCCGAGCATCGTGCCGACCGTGCGGTTGACGTTGCGGATGGGCAGTTCCATCGTGACCGGGGTGCCGTCGTTGAGCGCGCCCTCGGCGAGCTGGATCAGGGTGTTGTCGAGGGCGTGCTCCAGGCCGTGGTCCTGCTCGACGGTGCGCCGCTTGGGCGTGCCGGCGGGCAGGTCGGGCTGGTGCAGGATCGGCGACAGGTCGAGCCCGCCGGCCTTCCAGTGGTTCTCGGCGGCCGTCGTGTCGAGCATCTCGACGTGCCCGATCGCCTCGTCGAGCGAGCGGAAGCCCAGCTCGGCCAGGTACTCGCGGATCTCCTGGGCGATGAACTCGAAGAAGTTGACCACGAACTCGGGCTTGCCGCTGAAGCGCTTGCGCAGCTCGGGGTTCTGCGTGGCCACGCCCACCGGGCAGGTGTCGAGGTGGCAGACCCGCATCATCACGCAGCCGGAGACGACCAGCGGGGCGGTGGCGAAGCCGTACTCCTCGGCGCCCAGCAGGGCGGCGATGACGACGTCGCGGCCGGTCTTGAGCTGGCCGTCCACCTGCACGACGATGCGGTCGCGCAGGTCGTTCAGCAGCAGCGTCTGCTGGGTCTCGGCCAGGCCGAGCTCCCAGGGCGCGCCCGCGTGCTTGAGCGAGGTCAGCGGCGAGGCGCCGGTGCCGCCGTCGTGGCCGGAGATGAGCACCACGTCGGCGTGCGCCTTGGACACGCCCGCCGCGACCGTGCCGACGCCGACCTCGGCGACCAGCTTCACGTGGACCCTGGCCTCCGGGTTGGAGTTCTTCAGGTCGTGGATGAGCTGGGCCAGGTCCTCGATCGAGTAGATGTCGTGGTGCGGCGGCGGCGAGATGAGGCCGACGCCGGGCGTGGAGTGGCGGGTCTTGGCGATCCACGGGTAGACCTTGTGGCCGGGCAGCTGGCCGCCCTCGCCGGGCTTGGCCCCCTGGGCCATCTTGATCTGCAGGTCGGCCGCGTTGACCAGGTATTCGCTGGTGACGCCGAACCGGCCGGAGGCGACCTGCTTGATCGCCGACCTGCGGGTGGCGTCGTACAGGCGCTCGGGGTCCTCGCCGCCCTCGCCGGTGTTGGACTTGCCGCCGAGCCGGTTCATCGCGATGGCGAGCGTCTCGTGCGCCTCCATCGAGATCGAGCCGTACGACATCGCGCCCGTGGAGAAGCGCTTGACGATGCTCTCGACCGGCTCGACCTCGTCGATCGGGATCGACTGGCCCTTGCGCAGCTTGAACAGGCCGCGCAGGGTCATCAGCCGCTCGGCCTGGGAGTCCACGAGGCTCGTGTACTCCTTGAAGATCTCGTAGCGGCGGGTGCGGGTGGCGTGCTGCAGCTTGAAGACGGTCTCGGGGTTGAACAGGTGCGGCTCGCCCTCGCGCCGCCACTGGTACTCGCCGCCGACCTGGAGCCTGCGGTGGGCGTTCTCCGCCCGCGGGTAGGCGTGGCGGTGGCGCTGGGCGGTCTCCTCGGCCAGCACGTCGAAGCCGACGCCGCCCAGGCGGGACGTCGTGCCGGTGAAGCAGGCGTCGATGACCTCCTGGCTCAGGCCGAGCGCCTCGAAGATCTGCGCGCCGGTGTAGGAGGCCACCGTGGACACGCCCATCTTGGACATGACCTTGATGACGCCCTTGCCGTACGCCTTGATCAGGTTGCGCACCGCCTTGTGCTTGCCGATCTGCAGCACACCGGTGTCGACCAGGTCCTCGACGGTCTCGATCGCCAGGTACGGGTTGACCGCGCCGGCGCCGTAGCCGATGAGCAGCGCCATGTGGTGGCACTCGCGGGCCTCGCCGGTCTCGATGACGAGACCGATCTTGGTCCGGGTCTTCTCCTGGATCAGGTGGTGGTGCACCGCGCCGGTGAGCAGCAACGACGGGATCGGGGCGAGCGTGTCGGAGGAGCCGCGGTCGGACAGCACGATGATGCGCGCGCCGTTGGCGATGGCCCTGGACGCCTCGGCCCTGATCTCCTCAAGGCGGCCGAGCAGCGCCTGGCCGCCGCCGGCGACCTCGTACAGGCCGCTGATGACGTGCGGGTGGAAGCCCGGCAGGTCGTGCTCGTCGTTGATGTGGATGATCTTGGCGAGCTCGTCGTTGTCGATCACCGGGTACGGCAGCACGAGCTGGCGGCAGGAGGTCGGGCCCGGGTCGAGCAGGTTGCCCTCGGGGCCGAGCACGCTGGCCAGCGAGGTGACCAGCTCCTCCCGGATGGCGTCCAGCGGCGGGTTGGTGACCTGGGCGAACAGCTGCGTGAAGTAGTCGAACAGCAGCCGCGGCTTCTCGCTCAGCACCGCGACCGGCGTGTCGGTGCCCATCGAGCCGATCGGCTCGGCACCGGACCTGGCCATCGGCGACAGGATGATGCGCAGCTCCTCCTCGGTGTAGCCGAAGGTCTGCTGCCGCTTGACCAGCGCCTCGTGCGTGGGGATCTCCCGCTGCCGCGCGGGCAGCTCCTCGAACCTGACCAGCCCGGCGTGCAGCCACTCCTCGTACGGGTGCGCGGCGGCCAGCTCGGCCTTGATCTCGTCGTCCTCGATGATCTTGCCGCGGGCGGTGTCGATGAGGAACATGCGGCCCGGCTGCAGGCGGCCCTTGCGGACGACGTCCTCGGGCTTGAAGTCCAGCACGCCGGCCTCCGAGGCCAGCACGACCAGCCCGTCGGCGGTCACCCAGAACCGCCCGGGACGCAGCCCGTTGCGGTCCAGCACGGCCCCGGCCAGGGTGCCGTCGGTGAACGTGATCGAGGCCGGGCCGTCCCACGCCTCCATCAGGGAGGAGTGGAACTCGTAGAAGGCGCGGCGCGCCGGATCCATCTCGGTGTGGTTCTCCCACGCCTCGGGGATCATCATCAGCACCGCGTGCGGCAGGCTCCGGCCGCCGATGTGCAGCAGCTCCAGGGCCTCGTCGAAGCTGGCGGTGTCGCTGCCGTCGGGGTCGCAGATCGGGAAGAGCCGCGAGATGTCGCCCGGGATGTGGGCCGATGCCAGCATCGCCTCGCGGGCCCGCATCCAGTTGCGGTTGCCCTTGACCGTGTTGATCTCGCCGTTGTGCGCCACGTACCGGTAGGGGTGGGCCAGCGGCCAGCTCGGGAAGGTGTTGGTGGAGAAGCGCGAGTGCACCAGCGCGATCGCGCTCTCGTAACGCTCGTCGCTCAGGTCGGGGAAGAACGGCTCCACCTGGTCGGGCGTGAGCATCCCCTTGTAGACCACCGTGCGGGCCGACAGCGAGGGGAAGTAGACGTCCGCCTCGTGCTCGGACCGCTTGCGCAGGCAGAAGGCCAGCCGGTCGAGGTCGAGGCCCTGCTCGCCGCCGGGGCTCGACACGAAGAGCTGGGCGAAGTGCGGCATGACGGCGCGGGCGCTCGGGCCCGGCAGGGCGCGGTCGACGGGGACGTCCCGCCAGCCCAGCACCGTGAGGCCCTCCTCGGCCGCGATCTCCTCGATCAGGCCGACGGCGACGGCCCTGGCCTGCTCGTCGGCCGGCAGGAAGGCGATGCCGGTCGCGTACGCGCCGGCCTCGGGCAGCGCGAACGGCACGCTCGCGCGGTAGAACCCATCGGGGATCTGCGTCAGGATCCCGGCTCCGTCGCCGGTGTCCGGCTCGCTACCCTTGGCTCCCCGGTGATCGAGATTGCACAACGCCGTCAGCGCCTTGACCACGATCGTGTGCCCACGGCGTCCGGCGACGTCGGCGACCATGGCGACACCGCAGGCATCATGCTCGTTGGCGGGGTGGTAGAGGCCCTGAGGCTCGGGGAATCCGAGGTGGGCAGCAGGCATTGAATCCCTCCCGTCGTCTTCGTCTGTCAAGAACTGCTCTACAGGCGGGGACGACGTTGGCCCTGCTGCATATCGTGGGTAGAGATTACCGCACGATGCCGGAATGGTGCCCGCCACGTCCGCATTGCGAACATTGCGCACGGTTCCAGCATCCGAACTCCCCATCCCAAACCCCGGACCCGGCCATCAGAATTCCCAGGTCACGCCCCTGTTGTCCCAAGGCCCTCACGAGCCCCGGAAAGCTCCTTGCGGACGAGCCCGGCCCTCCCCGGCGGGCGGCCGGAGCCGGGCCCGCCCCTCGATAGGGTTGGCGCATGGATCGTGACGGCGTGGAGCGCCTGCTCGCCGAGGCGGGCGTCGACGGCAGGCGGCTGCGGCACGCCCTCACCCTCCTGTGCGACGGCCAGTGGTGGTCCCTGGCCGGCCTGGTCAGGGAGACCGCCACCTCCAGGCGGACCGTCGAGGCCCTGCTGCGCGAGGTGCGCCTGGAGCGCTCGGGCGAGAGGTTCCGGGTGCCGCCCGGCGACACGCCCGCCTACCAGGACCTGCTGGCCATGGCGCCGCCGCCCGAAGACCCGGTGGCCCACCTGCTCCCCCACTACCCCGGCGTGCTCGAACGCCTGACCGCGCTGGTCGCGGGCGCGCCGCGGGCCCGTCACGTGCTCGACCACGTCTCGGCGACCCCCGAGACGACCCTGCGGCGCGCGCTGCTGCTCGGGGCGCGGTTCTGGCTGCCCGGGGCGCGGCTGCTGTGCGTCGGCGACCACGACCTGACCTCGCTGGCCGTCAAGCTGGTCCATCCCGAGACCGACGTCACGGTGGTCGACGTCGACGAGCGCATCCTGGCCTACATCGACGAGCAGGGGCTCGGGGTCCGCACGCGCTGGGCCGACCTGCGGCTCGGGCTGCCGGCCTCGGCGCGGGAGCACGACCTGGCGTTCACCGACCCGCCGTACACGCCGGAGGGGATCGGGCTGTTCACGGCGCGCGCCGTGGAGGGGCTGAAGGACGACGGGCGGGTGCTGGTGGCGTACGGGGCCAGCGAGCGTACGCCGATGCTGGCCTTCAAGGTCCAGCAGGCGTTGTCGGAGCTCAACCTCGCCTACGAGGCGATCTATCCGGATTTCAATCGCTATTTCGGGGCGGAGGCGATCGGCTCGGCGGCCGACCTCTACCTGCTGCGTCCCACGACCAAGACCCGCCCGGCGGTCAACGCCCGGCTGGGCCGTCAGGCCACGGCCATCTACACCCAGGGCCCCCAGTCGGTCGAGTCGGCCCCGGCGGCGGCCCCGGCGTCCGATCTGGCCGGGTTCGAGGCTGACCTGCTGGTGGGCGAGTGGCCCAAGGAGCTGCCCCAGCCCCGGGTGCGGCTGGCGACCTGGCTGGCCAAGCCGTACGCGGCGGCCGTCGAGCGGGTCGCCGTCGCGCTGCCGCCGGGGCTGGAGGCGGCGCTTCCCCGCGTGCTGCTCGCCACCCGCGCCGGGCACGTGCGCGTGTGGGGGGCCGACCTGCCGCCGCTGCCCGAGGCGCTGTCCGGCGTCTACGAGCTCCGCCGGACGGGCGGGGCGCTCGACGCCGTACGCCGCCCGCAACCCGCCGGATCGGCCGACGCGGTGCTGCGCAGGATCCTCGACAACGGCCACGCCAAACTCGCCAACACCTGGCGGGAGGCCCTCATCGCGGTGGCCCGCGACCAGGGCACGGCGCTCACCAAGAACGAGGCCCGCACCCTCATCCGCCAGACGGCTCCCTGGTCCGACGACCTGACCCCGCTGGAAGCCCCCCTCCACCGCCTGGCCGATCTCCCCGCCGCCGTCGCCACCACCGTCACCGCCCTCACCACCACAACCCCCTGACTCCGCGCAAGGCGTCTGACGGAAGCGGCGTCGTGGGTGGGCGGCGGAAGGACGGCCGAACCGCCGGACGACCGCGACCCTCCGAGCAGCAGGCGGCCCGCGGCGCCCCTTCGAGCGGGCAGGTGGCCGGATGGGGGGGTGGACGGTCAGGTGGCGGCGAGGATGCGGTTCTGGACCACGCGGCCGAGACCGTCGAGGGCGACCAGGGCCGTGACCAGGCCGTCGGCGGAGACCGTGCCGCCCGCCCAGCTCACCGTCACGTAGTGGCCCATGGCCCGCGCCTGGGCACGGCTGCGGGCGGCGTCGAACGCGGCGTCCTGCCGGACGAAGCCGTCCTTGCCCAGGGCCGCCACCAGGGCGTCGGCCGCGCGCCCGTCGGGCAGGTTGAAGATGGCGAACTGCCCGGCCAGCCCGTCGCCCTCGTACGCCGCCGCCAGCACCTGCGTGCACCCGGACGCCGACGCTCCCCACAGCACCTCGTCGCAGTCGTCGTGCTCCTGCGTGGAGACCCGCCGCAGCGCGCCGAGCGTCTGCGTCTCAGCGGTGAAGACCTCCTGCGCGGTCAGCGGTGCGGCGTCGGCCTGACGGGAGTCGACGGCCGCGTAGAAGGCCGAGGTGGGCTCGCCCCGGAAGGCGGCCGGCCGCGGCTCCCCCGGACGCAGCCACAACCACCCGGCCACGGCGACCGCCAGCACCCCCACGGCCACCCCCGCCACCACGACCACACGACGGGACATCACGCGACCGCCTCCGCGAACCCCACCCCGACGCGGGACAGCAGAGCCGCACCCCCGACGCGGGACAGCACGACCGCACCCCCGACGTGGGCCATCAGGGCCGCTCCCTTGATCGCGGCCGCGCGAGGCGACGTCACGAGGCCGGGCCCGTGATCGCGACGACGCGGCGGTAGACGGACTTCTCGGCGCCGCGCAGGGCCAGGGTGACGGAGACGAAGTCGTCCCGGGCGGTG
>NZ_JBSFGJ010000389.1:0-8838 GCF_053596515.1 Nonomuraea sp. NPDC001684 | reverse complement strand
GGCCGGGGCCGGCCTGCTGGTGCTCGACACCGAGACCGGCAGCGCCGCCGAGCACGTCTACCGCACCGGCGGCTGGACCCGCTACGGCGTCGTGCCCGGCTACGCCGGCGCCCCCGACGGCACCCTGCTCGACTGCAGCTTCTTCTACAAGCGCCTCCCGACCGGCGCGTGACCCGGTCGGGGCCCCGGCGGGCGGCTCCCGGCGGGGCCCCGCCTAGAATGAGCTTCGGATCTTCATCGGGGGGTTGACGTGCCGTCCTGGGCAGAGCAGGCGATCTTCTGGCACGTCTACCCGCTGGGCTTCCTGGGCGCCGAGCCGGCCGCCGTGCCGCGGGTCACCCACCGGCTCGCGGGCCTGACGCCGTGGCTCGACCACGCCGCCGCGCTGGGCGCCGACGGGCTGCAGCTCGGCCCGATCTTCGCCGCCGAGACGCACGGCTACGACACCCTCGACCACTTCCGCGTCGATCCGCGCCTGGGCGACGACGGCGACTTCGACGCGCTGGTGTCGGCCGCGCGCGAGCGCGGGCTGCGGCTGCTCCTCGACGGCGTCTTCAACCACGTGGGCCGGGGTTTCCCGCGCTTCCAGCAGGCCCTGCGCGAGGGGCCGGGCTCGGCGGCCGCGCGCTGGTTCCGGCTGCGCTGGCCGGCCGGCGGCGGCGCTCCCGCGCACGACGACTTCGAGGGGCACCAGTCGCTGGTCGCGCTCGACCACGCGGAGCCGGCCGTCGCCGAGCACGTCGCGGCGGTGATGGCCCACTGGCTCGACCGCGGCGCCGACGGCTGGCGGCTGGACGCCGCCTACGCCGTGCCGCCGGAGTTCTGGGCGCGGGTGCTGCCTCAGGTGCGCCGCGGGCGGCCCGAGGCGTACGTGGTGGGGGAGGTCATCCACGGCGACTACGCCGCGTTCGTGGCCGAGACCGGCGTGGACGCGGTCACCCAGTACGAGCTGTGGAAGGCGATCTGGAGCTCGCTCAACGACCGCAACGCCTTCGAGCTGGCCTGGGCGCTCAAGCGCCACACCGCGTTCGCGGAGTCCTTCGCGCCGATGACGTTCGTCGGCAACCACGACGTCACCCGCCTGGCCAGCCGCCTGGCCGACGAGCGCCACCTGCCGCACGCCCTGGCCGTGCTGATGACGGTCGCCGGCACGCCCTCGTTGTACGCCGGCGACGAGTACGCCCTGCGCGGCGTCAAGGAGGAGCGCGAGGGCGGCGACGACGCCGTGCGCCCGGCCTTCCCCGCCTCCCCGCTGGAGATGCCGCCGACCGGCCTGCCGGTCCTCGACCTGCACAAGCGGCTCGTCGCGGTGCGCCGCCGCCACCGGTGGCTGTCCCGCGCCCACACCACCGACCTGGTCCTGTCCAATCAGCTCTACGCCTACGAGAGCCGCTCCGGCGATCACGCGCTGGCCGTGGCGCTGAGCACCGCCGACGAGCCGTCGCAGGTCACGCTGCCGTTCACCGGAAGCCTGGCCGCCGGGAACGGCGTCCTGGACGGCTCGCTGCTCACCCTGCCCCCGCACGGCTGGGCCGTCGTCGAACCGTGAACAGGGCGACCTACCTGTAATCACTACGAACAGTAGCGTTCTGGCCACGTTCCGCTACAACGTCGTCGGGGCATCACTATCGCGACAAAGCCGACGCGCTCGCCGACAGGGCGAAGCAACCCGCCGACGCGGGCCCGTCGTGCGTCCCCCGCGAGAGGAATGCCTTCTCATGCCCATGACCCGGCTCCCCCCTGTCCTGTGCGCCGCCGCGCTGGCCGCCGCCACCCTGACGGCCCCCGCCCAGGCGGCCGGTCCCAGCACCAGCCCCACGATCAGCACCGACGCCGCCGCCTGCATCCGGCACCTGGCCAAGAACCACACCTACAAGGACGGCTCCCGCACCTACACCACCGACGGCGCCGGACGGCCCGCCCAGGCCCTGGCCCCCCGGCTGGCCAGGAAGGCGGCCGCGCGCAGCGGGTGCGAGGCCACCGTCGGCAACTGGGGCGGCAGCGGCGACTGGCAGGGCGGCCATCTCATCGCCTCCTCCTTCTCCGGCGCCAGCCTGCGCTACAACCTGGTCCCCATGCGCGGCAGGCAGATCAACCAGGGCCTGATGCTCCGCGTCGAGAACGGCGCCCGCGCCTGCCTGGAGGCCAAGGGCGGCGCGGTGGCCGACTACCGCGTCGAGGTGCACTACCCCGACGGCACGACGGTGATCCCCGACCGCATCCACGTCTCCATGGCGGCGACGATCTCCGGGGTGTCCCGGCGGGTCACGGTGACCTTCCCGAACGCCACCCTGTCGGCCCGCGAGCTGGACTCCTGGCACACGAAGATCACCAACGCGTTCCGGACGGCGCACTGCATGAGCGCCTCTGACAAGGCGTAGCCGCCGGTGTTGTGGGAACCCTGCATGCGGGATCGACCCGTTCTGGTGTGGGATCGTCCTCATGACGAACGCAGGAAGACGGCGGCGGTTCCCCACCGGTGACCTGGCCAGGATCGCGGTGTTCGCCGCGCTGATCGCGGTGCTGGGCGCGCCGGGGGCGGTCAACGTTCTCGGCAACGCGGTGCCGATCACTCTCCAGACGCTCGGCGTCATGCTGGCCGGGGCCATCCTCGGCAGCCGGCGGGGGGCGCTGGCGGTGGTCGTGCTGCTGGTGCTGGTCGCGGCCGGGCTGCCGCTGCTGGCGGGCGGGCGCGGCGGGCTCGGCGTGTTCACCGCCGCCTCCGCCGGGTTCCTGCTCGGCTGGGTCCCGGGGGCCGCCGTCACCGGGCTGCTGGTGGAGCGGGCGGGCCGGACGCCGAGCGTCCTGCGGCTGCTGGTGGCGTGCGCGGTGGGCGGGATCGGGGTGGTCTACCTGGTCGGCGTGCCGGTGCAGGCGCTGGTCACCGGGCTGCCGCTAACCAAGGCGCTGGCCCTCAGCGCGGTGTTCCTGCCGGGCGACGCGCTCAAGGCGGTGGTGGCCGCGCTGGTGGCCAGGGGCACGCAGCGTGCCTATCCCGACGCCGTGCCGGCCGTCCACCGCGAACGGGTGCGCTGATGCCGGTCGCCGAGCACGTCCTGCGGCACGCCGCCGACGGCCCGTCCCGGGTCGCGCTGCGCGGCCCGGGCGGCTGGCTGACCTACGGCGAGCTGGCCGGACGCGTCCAGGGCGGCGCGCGGCAGCTTCGCGGGCGCGGCGAGCTGGCCGCCATCGCCCTTCATGACCCGGTCGAGCTGCTGGTCGCGGTGCTGGCGGCCGATCTGGCGGGGGTGACGCCGCTGGTGGGCGATCCGGCGTGGAGCGCGGAGCGGTGGGCGCGGGTGGCCGGGGCAGCGGGCGCCGATCTGCGGGTCGAGGAGCCGCTGCCGTCCGCGCCGGGCGCGCCCCTCGTGCCCGACCCCCGTCCCGGCGACCGGGCGTGGGCGTGCTTCACCTCCGGCAGCACGGGCCGGCCGCGCGCGGTGGCGCGTACCCGCGCGTCCTGGACGCGGTCCTTCCCGCACCTGACCGAGCTGACCGGGATCGGCCCGGCCGACGTCGTCCTGGTGCCCGGCCCGCTGGTCTCCTCCCTGTACGCCTTCGCCGCCGTGCACACGCTGGCCGTCGGCGCGACCGCCGTCGTGCCGGGCGGGCGGCCCACGGCGGCGTCGCTGCGCGCGGCGACCGCGATCCATCTGGTGCCCCACCGGCTGTCCGAGGTGCTGGAGCAGGCGCCCCGCCTGCGTACGGCCGTCGTCGGCGGCGCGGCGCTGAGCGGGCAGGCCCGGGACCTGGCCGAGCGGGCGGGGGTGCGGGTGATGTCCTACTACGGCGCGACCGAGCTGTCGTTCGTGGCCTTCGACCCCGACGGGAGCGGGCTGCGGGCCTTTCCTGAGGTCGAGATCGAGGTCAGGGCCGAGCCGGGGCGCACGCTGGGCGAGGTGTGGGCGCGCTCGCCGTGGCTGGCCGACGGCTATCTGGGTGGCGCGAGAGGTCCGCTGCGCCGCGACGGCGCGGGCTGGATGACGGTCGGCGACCTCGCCGAGCCGTACCGGGCCGGGCAGGTGCTGCGGGTGCGCGGGCGCGGTGACGGCGCGATCCAGACCGGCGGCGCGACCGTCGTGCCCGAGGACGTCGAGGCGGTGCTGCGGAACGTGCCGGGGGTGGGGGACATCGTGGTGATCGGGTCGCCGCACCCGTCGCTCGGCTCGGTGGTGACCGCGGTGGTCGAGGGCGCCTCGCCGCCGCCGCGCGCGCTGCTGGAGGCCGTCGCGCGCAGCGGGCTGGACGTGGCGCAGCGGCCCCGCCGCTGGTACGCCGTCCCGGCCCTGCCGCGCACCGGGTCGGGCAAGCCGGCGCGCGGCCTGGTGGCCGACCGGCTGGCCGGCGGCGACCCCGAGCTCCGCAGGCTGGTCTGAGGTGGGCGGACGCCCCGTCGTCGTGGCGGCACGCCGTACGCCGATCGGCACGGCCGGGCACGCCTTCAAGGACGTGAGCGTCGACCGGCTGGCCGCCCCCGTGATCGAGGCGGTGGCCGCCGAGGCCGGCCGGCCGGTGGACGACGTGGTGCTCGGCAACTGCATGGGCCCCGGCGGGAACGTGGCCCGGGTCTCGGCGCTGGCCGCCGGGCTCGGCCACGGCGTGCCCGGCCTGACCGTCGACCGGCAGTGCGGCAGCGGGCTGGCCGCGATCCTGGTGGCCGGGCAGGCGGTGGCCGCGGGGGAGATGGAGCTGGTGATCGCCGGGGGAGCCGAGAGCGCCTCGACCGCGCCGCTGCGCACGCCGCGGGGCGCGGACCGTCCCTACGACCGGGCTCCCTTCGCCCCCGAGGGCCATCCCGACCCCGACATGGGCCCGGCCGCCGAGGCCCTGGCCGGCGCGTACGGCATCAGCCGCGCCCGCCAGGACGACTACGCCCGCCTCAGCCACGCCAAGGCGCTGGCCGCCCGCGCGGCGGGCGCCTTCGACCAGGAGATCGTGCCGGTCGGCGGCCGGTCGGAGGACCAGCGTCCCAGGGCGCTGCGGGCGGCGTCGCTGGCCCGGTTGCCCGCGGCGTTCGTGCCGGGCGGTACAGTGACCGCCGGTAACTCCTCCCCGGTCAGCGACGGCGCGGCCGCCGTGGCGCTGGCGCCCGAGCGGGCCGGCCTGCCGGGGTTGCGGCTGTTGGCCGGGTCCGTCGTCGGGTGCGATCCGGCGCTGCCCGGATGGGGGCCGGTGCCCGCGGTCCGCCGGGTGCTGGCACGTGCGGGGGTGGACATGGGACGGGTGGCCGCGGTGGAGATCGTGGAGGCGTTCGCGGCGCAGGTGCTGGCCGTCACCGACGCGCTCGGCCTCGACCCGCTGGAGGCCGACCGCGACCGGGTGTGCGCCGGCGGCGGCGCGCTGGCGCTCGGCCATCCGTGGGGCGCGACCGGCGCGGTGGTGGTGACCAGGCTCTTCTCCAGGCTGGTACGGGCCGGGGCGCCCGCGGGCACGCTGGGGCTGGCGGCCGCGGCGGTGGGCGGCGGGCTGGGCGTGGCCGCGCTGTTCGAGGTGGTCGCGTGATCGAGTTCGCCGACGTGCACGTCCGGCTGGGCACCCGCGACGTGCTGCGCGGCGTCACCGCGAGCCTGACCGAGCGCCGGGTGGGCGTGGTCGGCGCGAACGGCTCGGGCAAGAGCACGCTGGCCCGGCTGATCAACGGCCTGGCGGTGCCCACCTCGGGCGAGGTCACCGTGCTCGGCCTGGACACCCGCCGGCAGGCCGCGCGGATCAGGCGGCGGGTGGGGTTCCTGTTCACCGACCCCGACGCGCAGATCGTCATGCCGACCGTGGCCGAGGACGTCGCCTTCTCCCTGCGCCGCAAGGGCCTGCCGCGCGAGGAGGTCGAGCGCCGGGTGCACGACGTGCTGGCCCGGCACGGCCTGGACGGGCACGCCGACCATCCCGCCCACCACCTGTCCGGCGGCCAGAAGCAGCTGCTGGCGCTGTGCGCGGTCATGGTGCTCGAACCCGACATCCTGGTCATGGACGAGCCCACGACGCTGCTCGACCTGCGCCATTCGCGGCAGGTGGCCGCGTTGTTGCGGGAGATGCCGCAGCAGGTGGTGGCGGTGACGCACGACCTGCCGCTGCTGGCCGGGTTCGACCGGGTGCTGGTGCTGGACGAGGGCCGGGTGGTCGCCGACGGCACGCCGGCCGAGGCGATCGGCCACTACACCGAGCTGATGGCGTGAACGGGCTCACCGGGGCGTACGTGCCGGGCGGCTCGTGGCTGCACCGGCTGCCGCCCGGGGTCAAGCTGGCGGGGCTGGCGGTGTCGTGCACGGCGCTGGTGCTGGTGCGTCCGCCGGTGGCGCTGGCGGGGGCGGCGGTCGTGGCGGCGGCGCTGTACGCGTCGGCTCGGGTCGGGGGGCGGGCGGCGTGGGCGCAGGTGCGGCCGGTGCGCTGGTTCGCGGTCATGCTGTTCGTGCTGCAACTGGTGTTCGCGGACCTGGACGCGGCGCTGTCCTCGACGTTGCGGGTGGTGCTGGCCGTGGCGCTGGCGGGGCTGGTGACGCTCACCACGCGGACGGCGGACATGCTGGCGGCACTGGAGCGCGTCCTGTCGCCGGTCAGGTTCGTGGGGCTGGACCCGTTCCGGCTGTCGTTGCTGCTCTCGCTCACCGTGCGCAGCGTGCCGGTGGTGGCCTCGCTGGCGGTGCGGATCAGAGAGGCGCAGCGGGCGCGGGGGGTCGAGCGCAGCATGCGGGCCTTCGCGGTGCCGCTGGTGGTGGGCGCTCTGCGGCACGCGGACGCGCTGGGCGAGGCGCTGTCGGCCCGCGGGCTCGACGACTGACCCGCACTTCATCACAAAGCGGACATAAGGTAGTTACAACTTACACCTCCACTTTTGGTCAAATATAGCCTTCTTGCGTAAATAAACGACAAAACGGACGTCGATCGTTCGTTGCGCAAGGAGTCCTTCCCCCGTGCTGCCCACCAGAGCGCTGCTCGCCGCCTGCCTGCTGGCCCCCCTTCCCGTCGTCCTGCAGGGGACGGCGCACGCGGCCGCGTACTGCTCGATTCCCGACACGCCCGCCCTCACCGCCCAGGAGTCGGGGCCGCGTGAGGGCTACCTGGCCGGATCGGGCAGCGACGCCTTCGTGGACTGGGTCTACCCCAGCCCGCGCCCGGCGGCCAAGGAGCCGACGGCGGCCTGACCTTCGGCCCGGCGCGCGGCACGCCGCTGCGCGAGGCGCCGGTGCAGTTGCACGACGGCCGCCTGTTCGGCACCGCCTACTACCTGTCGAAGGTCGACGCCCGCACCAACGAGCTGGACGTGCACACCTCCACCGACCTCGGCCAGACCTGGGACACCGCCAAGGCCACCTTCACCAGCCCGGACGAGCTGGTCGGCGGTGGCGTGGCGCACGGCGTGCCGATCCAGCTGGCCGACGGGACCGTCCTGGTGACCGTCTACGCCCGCTACACCGCCACCGGCGGGAAGAACCAGGCCGAGCTGTACGCCAGCGCCGACGGCGGCCGCACCTTCGCCCGCCGCGGCGTCATCGCCCGCCCGGCCGGCGAGGCGACGTACAACGAGACGGCCGTCGAGCAGACCGCCGACGGCAGCCTGCTGGCGGTCATGCGCAAGGACGGCGGCACCTACTCCACGCTGGCCTGGAGCCGTTCGACCGACGAGGGCCGCACCTGGTCGGCCGTGCGCGACCTGCAGCCGTCCGGCCAGAGCTGCACGGTGCGCGGCGTGGCCCCGCGCCTGCTGCTCATGCCCAACGGCGTGCTGGTGCTCAGCGCGGGCCGTCCGGACGACTGGCTGGCGATCTCCCCCGACGGCCGCGGCGACTCCTGGACGCAGCAGCGCGTGACCTACCACAACCGCGACGGCGTCTACGACACGCACGGCTCGTCCGGCTACACGGCGCTGGCCGCCGTCGGCGCCAACCGGCTGGTCCAGCTCTTCGACAACTGCAAGCTGCCCGGCGTCAAGGCCGACGGCACGCTGAACGAGACCGCCTGCCCGGCGAGCGGCAGGTTCGAGAACGGCGGCTGGTACGCCGTCAAGCGCCGCCACCTGGACGTCCTGGCCCCCGGCGCGGGCCGGATCGACCTGGCCGCCAAGCAGCGCGCCGGCGAGCTGACCGTCGAGACGAACATGACCTGGGCCGACGCCCGGCGGCCGCGGGTGCGCCCCGACGGCGCCTTCGACGGCAGCACCGCGTACTGGTCCAGCGCCGTCTCCCAGGGCCCCGGCGAGTACGTCCTGCACCTGGACCGCGAGCAGACCTTCAACCGGATCGGCCTCAGCCTGCGCCCGGGACACCCGGCCTCGGCCAGTGTCTACGTCTCCAAGGACGGCGCCGACTGGGGCCGTCCGGTGGCCACGGTCACCGGGCGCACCGACTACGCGCTGCGCCACCAGCCGGTGAACGCCACCGGCCGGCACGTCAAGGTCGTCGTCGAGGCCACGCCGGACTGCGACGCCGAGATCGGCCCGAGCTGCGCGATGCTCAACGAGGTCGAGCTCTACTCCACGACCGACACCTTCGACAACGACCCGATCTGGCTGCGCCCGCGCGGCTACCAGAGCCTGTCGGCGGCGTGGGTGTCGCCGTACGAGGTGGGCGCCGACCGGGCGCTGACCCTGTCCGACAAGTCCACCACCCTCATGGCCAAGGCCGCCCGCACCACGACCGCGAGCGCGCGCAAGACCCTGGAGTTCCGCTACAAGCCGGTCAGCGTGACCAACTCCTTCCTGTTCACGGTCACCAGCGGGACGACGTCGGCCTACCACCTGAGCATCAGCAGGGCCGGCGCGTTGCTCACGACGTGGACCGGACGCTGCTGACAATAAACGGCCAAAGCCAATGACAGGCTCGGCTCGCCACCAGGCTTGGACAG
>NZ_JBSFGJ010000388.1:0-8838 GCF_053596515.1 Nonomuraea sp. NPDC001684 | reverse complement strand
CACGGTTCGAACTTGAAGGTCAGACCCTGGGTTGACGTGCTCAGCTCGGCGAGATGCTACCGTTCAACTCGTGAACGAGAACCATCCCTTCTTCGCCAGGCGTTGGAGCCGCGGTCAGCTGATCGTGCTCGATCTGGCAGCGGGGCTGGGGTTTGCGTTCGTGTTCGTCACAGCAGCGGTCACCGCGCCTGGGATGCCGCCGTGGTTGAAGATAGCCCTCCCCTGCGGGTTGGGCCTGCCTTTGGCGGTGCGAAGGCTGTGGCCTGTGCCCGTCTTCTGTTTCACCCTGACGCTCGCCGTCTTCGCAGTTGCAGTTGACGTGGTGGGGTACGCCTGCATCGCACCGGCTTATGCGATCTATATCGTGGCGATGTCCGACAGGTTCGGGGCCGTGCTGCCGTCCTCGGCCATCGGTGTGGTCAGCATGATCAGTGTCTTCGGGCTGGTGGTCGCAGGCGGCGCGCCGCGCGGGGGCACGCCAGCTTGGCTGGTGCACATCGATCAGCCGCTGGTCGGCATCGCCGCGCTCGGTGGAGCCTGGACCATCGGTCGGGCCGTCCGGGAACGCAGGTTGTACGCCGCTCGTGAGGCCGAGCGAATGGCCGAGCATGCAGTGACGCAGGAACGGTTACGCATCGCGCGGGAACTGCACGACGTCGTGACTCACAGCGTGGGATTGATCGCGGTCAAGGCAGGCGTGGCCAATCATGTGCTGGCGAACAGGCCTGAAGAAGCACACGACGCCTTGCGTGTGATCGAGACCGCCAGCCGGAGTGCTCTGGTGGAGATGCGCCATCTTCTAGGCATGCTCCGTTCGACCCAACTGCCAGATCTTGTTCCCGTTCCGGGTATCGCGGGCCTGGAGGGTTTGGTGGAGCAGGCCAGGCAAGCTGGGGTCGAGATCGACCTTGATCTCCGGATCGGTGGAGATGAGGCTGGCCAGGAAAGTCCAGGTCTGCGGGGGCAGGCTGAAAGCACGCCACGGGGACGGCCAAAACCGGGGCCTGGCGAAGTAGGTGGGCCTCTTGATGGGGAACAGGCCATGCCGTGGACCGGTGACCGTGTGCCGGATGAAGGCTTGTTCGGAGGAGTCGTCGCCCCGAATGAAGTGGGGGGACGACGAGGAGGGGGTCCGGCGCAGGCAAGACGGTTGCCCGATGGCGTCGAGCTGTCCGTGTATCGCATCGTGCAGGAGGCACTCACGAACGTGGTCAAGCATGCCTCACCGACCCGCTGTCAGGTCTCTGTCGTGACGGACGGGGGCGAGGTGCGGATCGAGGTGGTTGACGAGGGCCCAGGAAGACGGGTGTCGCCCGGGGACGGCTCCGGCCACGGACTGATCGGGATGCGGGAGCGGGTCATGATGTACGGCGGAGTTTTTGAGGCGGCGAGTCTGCCTCGACGAGGGTTTCGTGTCTTCGCGCGTCTGCCGTATCAGGAGGTGTCGTGATCAAGGTGGTCGTTGCTGACGATCAAGCTCTGCTCAGGGGGAGCTTCACGATGCTGGTCGACTCCGAGCCTGACATGACAGTGGTGGGCGAGGCGTCAACCGGTGCTGAAGCAGTGGCGGTCGTCTTGGAGCATCGACCCGATGTGGTGTTGATGGATGTTCGCATGCCGCACATGGATGGCATCGAGGCGACTCGGCGTATCGGGGATGTCTCTCGGGTTCTTGTAGTGACGATGTTCGACCTGGATGCGTATGTCTACGACGCGCTTCGGGCCGGTGCGAGTGGATTTCTCCTTAAGGACACGCCGCCTGCTGACCTGCTCGCTGCTGTTCGTGTGGTTGCGAGCGGTGAGGCTTTGCTGGCGCCAACGGTGACGCGACGCTTGATCGAGGAGTTCACGAAGACCCCTGTGGCGCAGCGGCCACAGGGGTTGGACAGGGTGACGGAGCGCGAGAGGGAAGTGCTGCTGTTGATCGCTCGTGGGCTGTCCAACGGGGAGATCGCTGATCACTTGCAGTTGAGCTTGGCCACCGTCAAGACACATATCGGCCGCTTGCTCGCGAAGTTGGATGCTCGTGACAGAGCGCAGTTGGTCATCGCGGCGTACGAGAGCGGGTTGGTTTCTGCAAGGCGGTGATTCAAGCGGGCCTGGATCGCCCAGTGCTCAATGCTTCTCTGGTCGTAAGGGATCTTCACGAGAGGCGGATTTCGTAAGGCCGGGGTCGAGACTTGGGGAAGCCGATCCGTGCGTATTAGGCGATCGTGCGTCGCCGGTCGTATGGAGGAGGACCCGAGATGTCCGCTGACGTCTTTGCAAAGGCGAAGAACGCACTCAACTGGCTCATCGGACACCTCGTCGACGCGCAGACCGGGACGCTGCCCCATGACCGGCTGGAGGAGACCATCACCGAGCAGGGGCTTGATCGCTTCAGTCGTTGAAACGAGCTACATCTTGTCCGGTTCAGACACGGGAATTGCGGCGCCGTACGATCGCGTCGCTGATCTGCTGTGCCGCTTCCAGTTCGGGCGCCACCCAGCGCAGGCCAGTGTCTTCCGCCTCCGCCGGCTCGAGGATGACCTGCGGCAGCGGTTCCTCGTCCACGCCGGACCGCCACGTGGCCGGGTCGGGCCGCTCCGGCAGATGCCGGAATCGGTTGTTCTGCGCCTCATCGCTCACATTAAGAGGTGACGGTCCAAACCTCCCCGAAGTTCCTCGCTGGCGCATGAACTTCGGCACACCCACGAGGCCCACGCTCGTGGAACCGCTCACTCCAGCAGAGCCGCACCGTTCATGATTTGGGCTTCTGGGCAGTCGGCCGAGTTTCGGCGGCGGGGTTCAGGGGGCCGGGGGAAGCATTGTCTGCCGGGTGCGTGGCAATCGTCCTTGATCGATTCTCGGCTGGTTCGGGCCTTATGCGAGGCGAAGGTGGGGCGTAGGTACTGATCAGGCTCGATCATGGCTACGCGGCGAAAACGCGGGCGACGTCTCCGCCGCTGAGGGTGCTTTTGGTTCTCGCTTCAGGGGGCGGTCCTGGGGCGATTCGCGTCAACCGAGTCGGGGGCAGTGGGTTCGACCAGGAGGTGTGTTCGTCGACTGTGTCGGCATCGACGGGCGCCGAGGGGAAAGTGTTCCGGCGTAGGGGAGCCGGGGCGGCGGGAGGGGTTTCCGCTGGAGCCGCGTGATGTCGGTGCCGAGGCGTGTAAATGCATGCCTGGTTTCGGGGAGGTGCGGCTGAAGTCGTTGGCCGATGGCTCGATGGGGGCAGCAGGCAGGGGCGGCGTGAGCGGCATGGGGGCGTACTGAGGATGGACATGCTGGGGTGGGTTACAGGGTCTGTTTGGTCGTGATGGAGGCGGTTGTGCCTTCGGGGGGCTCACGCGCTCGTGGGGCTTTGGTGTGAACATCGATGGTGGGTTTGTGCGGCATTGCATGACCCCAAAGGAGCGGCCCGCGCGGGCACAGGTGTAGGGGTTGGTGCTCGCGCGGGCCGGAATGGGGGAACTGGTAGGTGCCCGCGCGGGCAAAATGGAGGGGGATTCTATGTGCCCGCGCGGGTGTCTATGGGATCCGGTATCGGATCGATCTGTCCTACTTGAACAGGTGGGTGTGGAGCTGTTCGCTGTTTCGGCTTGCTCAGGGTGAAGATTACTAGTCGGTGGCCTAGTTGTGGTAGCGAATTCTTATCTTGATGCTGGTGGGATGGCGAAGGTGGACGGTTTGGTGCGAGTGGGGCCAGGTGCTTTTTGCGCCTTAGGTGCAATTGTCGCGAATTTGAGGGGTTGTCTGGTGGGATTTGAGTCTTTTTGAGGGTTTCGGGGTGTGCGGGTTGATGGGTGGTTGGGTGATGCTCTGGGGGAGAGGGGCTTCTTTGGTTTGTGATTCCGCTAGGACCCGTGCCCATGTTCCGTCCTCGGTCCAGCGTTCGTAGCAGGTTTGCCAGGGGTCGTAGCATTTTGGGATTTCTCGCCAGGTCGATCCGGTCTCAAGGCGCCAAAGGATTCCGTTCACTACTTGCCGGTGTTCACGCCAGGGGCGGCCAGGGCCCGCGGCGGACGGGAGTAGGAGGCGGTCCGGCCCCATGCTTTATCGGTCAAGTCGCTACGTGTTGCCACGGCTCACTATTTAAGCGGGATTCGAAGGGCCTGATGGGTTGATAAGGCTACTTTGTGGCATCTGGCGTGCGGTTGTAGAAGTTCCTCGGGGATTGCTTGAAGTGGAAACGGATAGAGCTGGCTGTGGGTGATGCGGTTCTGCTGATGCATGATGGGCTTTGTCCTGATGAGGGCGTGACTGTTTGGATTGATGTGACTTTCCGGCGGGAGTAGAGCGTGCTGGCGTTGGTGTGGCGCGAGTGGGCTGGCGCTGGACCGGTTGGGAGTACGGGGCGCTCGTCGTTGTGGTTCGCAGGTCAGAAGTCTGAATGTGCTCGGTGTGGACTTTGAGTTATGGACGAGCTGTATTTCTGCTTCCAGTGCAAGTCCCTCAGAGGTCTCAGAGGTCTCGAGGGTAGTCGGGAGTGGCCGCTGATGGCTGGCTCGTCTTCTAGGAGTGGGATAAGGGGAAGGTCCATCGACTCTGGGGAGTGTTGAGTGGCTTGAGGCATGTGCTGTGCGGACTGAGTCTGTGGCGAAGGCACGGTTCCAGGGGCTGGGAGAGGGCGGGCTGAGGAGGGGAGGAGAGAGGTGACCTCTCGGTCCTCGTGGTGGGGGGCGACGAAAAGTAGATTTGTTCTATGAGTGATGTACGGGTGGTGTTTCGGAAGTACGGCGGGGCGTTGCACTGGAACCATCCGGGCACGGTGCTCGGAGATGATCAATACGGGGTTTGGGTGGCCGTGCCCGGAGGGACGGTTGCCCGCAAGGGAGATGGGCCGGCCATCACCTGGGACAACCACGCGATCATGCTGTTCCCGCGGGATGCCTGGTGGACGGCATCGTTCAATGCGGCACCGCATCGCACTGAGGTCTATGTGGATGTCACCACGGTTCCCGAGTGGCGGGATGACGAGGTGACCATGCTGGATCTCGATCTCGACGTGATCAGGAAGCGGGATGGGCGGCTCATTCTCGACGATGAGGACGAGTTCGCCGAGCATCAGGTGGTGCTGGGGTATCCGCCGGAGTTGATCGCCGGGGCGGAAGCGAGCGCGCGGTGGCTGATGGACGCGGTCGGGGCTCGAAGGGGGCCGTTCGGGGGAGCGCACGTGAAGTGGCTTGCGATGATGGAATGAGTGCCGTCGGTTCGGGTGGTGGGCGAAGTGGGGCGGCGAGTTCGGGCTTGCGCCGACGGCTGACACGGCGGGGTGCGTCGGGTGGCGGCTGGCGCTGGTCAGGTGGGTGACCTTGGGTTCCGGACGGTGATGGTGATGGGTGGCGGGGGAGCACCTGGTCTGTGGTGGGAATCTTGCGCCCGTTGAGGTGCGGCGGGTTGCCTGTGTCATGGCGTGCTGTTGGAGAGCGGCTGGTTGTGGCTTTCTTCGCTCGCGCTGGTAGGTGAGTGTTCGCCCGCCTACTGCTGCGCCAAGGCGGGCAATCGATGATCGTGGCAGGGCGGTCTGCGACCTTCGCCAGGTGGTCGATCACGCTGGGGGGTCGATCGCCGCTTGGGGCTTCGGCTCCCAGGGCGAGCTATCAGCGACCTCGTGCGGGCTCTCCGGTGTGAATCCGAAGGCTTGGAGATCGACGCGTGCCTGGTGCATCGCTGCTCTCTGCGACGGTGGCTCGTTCGCGACAGAGGCATCGGCGGGTGAGGAGTGAGGCACCGCTGGGTTGGTGTCTGTCCGTCTGAGGGTGTGAGGTGCCGGGTCACGGGGCGGCGCTACTGATCAGGTGGTTCCGTGTCTCGGTGAGTTGTCGGCGGCTGCCCTGTTGGTGGTGAGGCGTGGGGCTCGCTGTGGGCTGCGCTGTTGGTGGTCTCTTGGGAGCTCAGGGCCCGCTGTTGGCTCGGTTCGGAACGGTGATCGGTCAGTGGTTCGTGGTCGGGCTTCGGGGGGCTGGTGCAGGCCGTTGGAGTGCGGCTACTCAAAGAGGCGGAGCGTGGTTGCGATGGCGGAGAGGCGATGGGGGGACGCCAGGCCTGCGTGGTAGAGGTGGAACTCTGAGGCGCCGGCATCGGCGTACATGCTCAGTTGTTCGGCCAGGGCGGCTGCGTCGGCGGGGCGGGGTGGGAGCGTCAGGACGTAGGCGCCTACTCGTTGGCCGGGCGTGCAGAGGTTCGCCAGGGCTGTGAGGCGGGCGGCGTCGGTGCGGGTGTCGCCCCAGCAATTGCCCACGAGGACGTTCAGGTTCGGGTCGCCCGAGGGGAGGGCGGCGAAGGCGCCGGTGGCCCATGGGTTCGGGTCGGCGTGCAGCGTGATGGGGATGTTCGGCGCTGTTCGCCGGGCGGCTGAGATGAGGCGGTGGCGGAGGGAGGCCGACAGCCCCACCCGGGTTGCTCTTACCTCGTCGGCGAGGGGGCCGAGGGCGAGGTCCATCGTGTCGATGGGGTGGTGGGGGGTGGGATGGCCGGTGGTGTCCGAGGTGGTGGGGGTGGGCGCTGGGCCCCCTGACGCTCGGGGCGCCGAACCTCGGGCTTCTGGGGCTCGGTTCTCTGAGGTGAGGGGCCGTGAGGGTGGGTTCTCTGAGGTGAGGGGCCGTGAGGGTGGGTTCTCTGAGGTGAGGGGCCGTGAGGGTGGGGTCTCTGAGGTGAAGGTCCGTGAGGGTTGGACCTCTGAGGCTTGGGTCCCTGAAGTGGGGGCCTCTGAGGGCGGGGTTTCTGAGGTTGGCCGACCGGAAGCCGGCGTCTCCGAGGCTGAGAGCCCTGGAGCTGGGGTCTCCGCGGCTGAGGGCCGCGGGGGTGGGGTGCCCAAAAGCGGGGTGCCAAGGCACGCGGAGCCGGGGCCTGGGGAGGGGGGATTCGGGGGGTGGGGGGCTCGGGAGACGGCCTGTGCGCTGCTTGAAGCTGCGGGCGGCACGCCTTTCGAGCGTGTGGCCGCGGTGGTGTCGGCTTGGGACAAAGAGGTCGCGGTGGGGGCGGTTGGGGGAGGAGAGGTCGCGGTGGAGCTGGTTGAGGTGTCGGCAGACGAAGGGGCGTCGGCTGGGGGGTTGGTTGAGAGGGGGATGGTGGTGGAGGGGGGCTTGGCGGTGTCGATGGTGGTGCGGACTTGTGCGGCGGTTTCCGGGGGGTATCGAGGGGCGCAGGTGGTGCAGAAGCACAACGAGAGGAGGGCGGCGTCGGTGGGGGTCCAGTCGGCGCCGGACGTCTTCTCGTGCACGCCCTGATGCCCGAACCCCATCGGCCCGCACGCCTCCAGGATCAGGCCGTCCGGTTCGGCGAGGGTGAGGATCTCCGTGACGAGGGCCTCGCAGTACGCCAGGACGTCCTCGTGGGCGGGGCAGAGCGCGTACGGGTACGGGTCGCCGAAGGCGTTGCGCACGACCACGTCGGGGAACCGGGTTCCGAGGTAGGAGTTGTGCGTGAGGACGGCCCAGGCATGGACCTTCAGGCCGGCCTGCCGCAGGGCCGTCTGGGCCTGGAGGTAGGCGTCCGGCGGGGTCCAGGTGGGGGCGGCGGGGACCAGGCGGGACCAGGCATGGGGGCGGATCGGCAGGTAGAAGGCGGGATGGGGGACGTCCAGGACGCGGTGTGCCGGGTGGTGCGGCGTTGCGGCGCGGGTGGAGTGGTAGCCGGCGGCCAGGGCGATCGTGTCGACGCCCAGCTCGGCCAGGCGGGCGGGGGCGGCCGGGTCGCCGACGACGTCCCAGGGGTAGACGTAGGCGACGTTCACCAGCGGGGGATCTTCGCGGAGAAGGAAGGTTCGATGCGCCGCATGTAGGTCGTGTCGTCGCGGGCGCGGAGGCCGCAGGTCTCGTACTGCTCGTGCATGACCGCCAGCGCGTCCCGGTCCAGTTCGACGCCCAGGCCCGGGCCGGTGGGCACCGGTACGGCGCCGTCGACGAAGCGCAGGCTGCCGGGGAGCACCACGTCCTGGCCGTCCTGCCAGGGGGTGTGGGTGTCGCAGGCGAAGGTCAGGTTCGGGGTGGCGGCGGCCAGGTGGGTCATCGCGGCCAGGCTGATGCCGAGGTGGGAGTTGGAGTGCATCGACAGGTCCAGGCCGAAGGTGCCGCAGAGGGTGGCGATGTGCGCGGATCGTACGAGGCCGCCCCAGTAGTGGTGGTCCAGCAGGAGCACGCCGATCGCGCCGGCGGCGATGGCGGGCGGCAGGTGTGCGGGGGTGACGACGCACATGTTCGTGGCGAGCGGCATCGGGACGGCCCTGGCCACCTCGGCCATGCCCGCGATGCCCGGCGTGGGGTCCTCCAGGTACTGGAGGGCGCCGTCGAGTTCGCGGCCGACGCGGATGGACGTCTCGACGGTCCAGGCGGCGTTGGGGTCCAGGCGGAGGGGGACGCCGGGGAACGCCTCGTGCAGGGCGCGGATGCCGGCGATCTCCTGGTCGGGTGGCAGGACGCCGCCCTTCAGCTTGATCGAGGAGAAGCCGTGCTCCTTGATCAGGAGGGTGGCCTGCGCCACCAGGGCCGCCTCGTCGAGGGCCGGGCCGAAGCGGTCGGGGTCCGCGCCGGGGTGGCCCGCCCACTTGTAGAACAGGTACGCGCTGTAGGGGACGGCGTCGCGGACGCGCCCGCCGAGCAGGTCCACGAGGGGCACGCCGGCCGCTTTGCCGCGGATGTCCAGGCAGGCCACCTCGAAGGGGGAGAAGACCCGGTCGACGCTCTTCTCCTTGGTGGCGACGCCGGTCAGTCCGTGCAGGTCGGTGACGACGTCGCCGACGGTGGCCGCGATGCGGGCGTACATCTCGTTGGTCGCGTGGACGTCGAGCCCGAGCAGGACCTGCGCGCACTCGCGGACCTTGGTGAGGTGGCCGAGGTCGCCGTAGGTCTCGCCCAG
>NZ_JBSFGJ010000387.1:0-8844 GCF_053596515.1 Nonomuraea sp. NPDC001684 | reverse complement strand
GGCCTGGCTGGACGGCACGAGCTGGCCGGGTTCGTCGGCAACGATCCGCGCGGCGTGTTCATCGAGGCCCAGGGGGAGCCGTCGGCGCTGCGGGCACCCTGCTTGCTGGGCGTGTTGCCAGTCGGTTTGCAGGGCGAGGTGGTGGAGGACGGTCATGGGGTCCATTCGGTTTCGAGGATGGCGTAGATGGTTTCGCTGGTCCATTCGCCTTTGACGATTTCATTGTCGACGAGGGTGGCTTCGTGGCGCATGCCGAGTTTTTCCAGGACGCGGGCTGAGGCTTTGTTGCGGGCGTCGTGGCGGCCGGTGATGCGGTGGAGGCCGAGTTGGGTGAAGCCGAGGTGGATGAGGGGGCGGGTGGCTTCGGGGGCGTAGCCGTGGCCGTGGTGGTCGGGGTGCAGGACGTAGCCGATTTCGCCTTGGCGGTGTTGTGTGCTGGTCCAGATGAGCAGGGCGTTGCCGATGAGTTGGCCGGTGGTGCGCAGGGTGATGGCGAGGTCGAGGGCGTCGCCTTCGTCGTGGAGGGTGTGGCGGGTGATTTTTTTGTCGAGGGAGGTGCGGGTGGTTTGGCGGTCGCGGGGTTCCCAGTAGAGGTAGCGGGTGACGTCGGGGCGGGATTCGTAGGCGTGGAGGGCGTCGAGGTCGTCGGGGGTGAAGGGGCGTAGGTGGAGGCGGGGGGTGGTGAGGGGGTATTCGGGTGTGAGCACGGGGGCAGTGTAGGGAGGGGGTGGGGGGTGTTCAATGCGTTTTTGGTGGGGTTCAGTGGCTGCCGGCGAGGTTGAGGACGATGACGCCGCCGATGATGAGGAGGATGCCGCTGATCTTGAGGGGGGTGAGGGTTTCGCCCATGAGGGTGGCGCCGATGAGGGCGATGGCGGCGGTGCCGGCGCCGGACCAGATGGCGTAGGCGGTGCCCATGTCGAGTTGGAGTTTGAGGGCGCGGGCGAGCAGGACGAAGGAGGTGATGTAGCCGGTGGCGACGGCGATGGTCCAGCCGATGTGGGTGAGGCCGTTGCTGAGTTTGAGTGCGGTGGTGGCGAGGACTTCGGAGGCGATGGCGAGGGCGAGCAGGATCCAGGCCATGGGGGTTCCTTCGGGGTGTGGGTGTTGCGGGTTCCGCTTGAAAAGGTAGTCGAATGCGTGTTCCACTGGTTGGGTGGGTTGGGATGCGCTGGCGCTTGTCGAGGCGGTCGATGAGCGGCCGCTGATCGAGCGGCGCGCGGTGGTGCGTGACGGTTTTTATGAGACGCAGGCCCGTACGGTGATCGAGCGGGTGCCTGGGGGTGCGGGCATCGTCGAGCGGTGGGCGGTTTCGCCTTATCGGGGTTGTGCGCATGCGTGTCTGGGGTGTGGGGCGCGGGCGGGTCATCGCAGGCTGGGGTTGGATGCGGGGGCTGATTTCGATGCGCGGATCGTGGTCCGTGCGAATGTGGTGGAGCGGTTGCGGTCGGAGTTGGGACGGTGGGAGGGCGAGCCGCTGGCGGTGGGGGTGGCGGGCGATGGTTATCAGCCTGCTGAGGAGAGGTATCGGTTGATGCCGGGGGTGGTGGCGGCGCTGGGGGCGGCGGGGGTGCCGTTCACGGTGTATACGCGCAGTGCGCTGGTGTTGCGGGATGCGGAGGTGCTGGCGCGGGCGGGTGCGCGGGTGGCGGTGTCGATCGCGTTCGTGGACGAGCGGATCAGGCGTGCGGTGGAGCCGGGTGCGGTGGGGGCGCAGGCGCGGTTGGAGTTGGTGTCGGCGCTGGTGGAGGCGGGGGTGGAGTGCCGGGTGTTGATGGCTCCGGTGTTGCCGTTGCTGAGTGATGCGGCTGATCAGTTGACGGCGACGGTGCGGCGGATCGCGGGTGCGGGGGCGGTGGCGGTGGAGCCGGTGGTGTTGCGGTTGCCGCCGGGGACGCGGCAGTGGTATTTGCGGTGGTTGGCTGGGGCGCATCCGCATCTGGTGGAGCGTTATGAGGAGCTCTATGATCGGGCGGGGTTCCCCTCCCCCGGCTATGAGCAGCGGATCACGGGGCAGATCGCGCAGTTGTGCCGGGTTTATGGGATGCGGTGCGGTGCGCCGGAGCCGGTGGGTCGGGGGCCGTCGGTGGCTCAGTTGTCGCTGGTGTGATCCTGGGGTCAGGGGCGTTGGCAGAGGATCATGCCGGGCCACTCCCCTACGGTGAAGGGCTGGTCGCGGGTGAATCCGCAGCTTTCGTAGTAGGAGACGAGGCGTTCGTCGTCGCCGGCGTAGCAGTCGACGCGGACGAGTCCGAGGCCGCGGTCGCGGGCTTCTTGCAGGGCCCATTGCAGGAGGTGTCGTCCGACGGATCGTCCTGCGTGGCGTTGGTCGATGACGAGGACCTGGACGTAGAGCTCGGGTTCGGTGGCGGGGGTGACGTAGGGCAGGGCGTCGCCGACGACGATGCAGCCGGCTGGTTGGTCGTCGATCTCGGCGATGCGCATGCCGCCGCCGGCGAGCCAGTCGGCGGCTTGCTGGGTGCGGCGGGGGTCGCCGGTGAAGGGGCGGGTGCCCCATTGGCCGGTGCGGTTCTGGCTGACGAGCCATTGCACGGCGCTGTCGAACATGGTCAGGAGGACGGCGTCGTCGCCTGGGCGGCCTTCTCTGATCTTCACCGGTGACACTGTAAGGGGTGGTGGGTGGGTTGGGTGCTGACGGGGGTCGGGTTCGTGGTGTGGTTCCCGCTCCCCCGTCTGGGGGTCGTCTCTATGGGGTGTTCGTGGTTGTGGTTTTCGGGAGTGCGAGCATCACGAGTGCGGTGATGAGGTAGAGCGCGGTGGAGGCGATCAGGACGATGCTGAGCGCGTGACTGTAGGCGGGCAGCGCCGGTGGTGTGGCGGCTGGTGGGGTGGCGGTGGCGGTGGTGAAGAAGATGGTGCCGAGGACGGCGATGCCGGCTGCGCCGCCGATCTGGTTGACGGTGGACAGGGCCCCGCTCGCGGCGCCTGCGTTGCGTCCGGGGACGCCTGCCAGGACGACGTTGACGAGGATGGGTGCGGCGAGGCCGAGTCCGAGGCCGCCGGCGAGCAGTGCGAGGGCGAGGGGCCAGTAGCCGGGTTGGTTGCCGTCTTTGATGATGGACCACAGGGCGAGCTGGGATGCGGCGATGGTGAGTGAGCCGGTGATGAGGAGCGTTCTGCCTGCTTTGGTGGCGAGGGCGACGCCGAGGCCGGAGGTGATGATCGAGCCGAGGGCGTACGGGAGGATCACCAGGCCGGTCTGCCATGCGGTTCGGCCGGTTGTGTTCTGATGGTGCGCCAGCCCAGTCCGAGCAGGTCGGCGTCGACGAGCAGGCCGCCCAGCAGTGGTCCGGCGACCGAGGCGAGGCCCTGGACTGCTCCGTAGGCGCCGAAGGCCTTGGCGTGCTCGCCCGGGGGGAAGGTGGCCCGGATGATGCCGAACACCTGCGGGACCATGATTCCTGCGGTCAGTCCTTGCCCGGCTCGCATGGCGATGAGCATGCCGGGGTCGGTTGCCAGGGCGCACAGGGCCGAGGTGGTCATGAAGCCGGTCAGTCCGATGGTGAACAGGCGCTTGCGGCCGTGCTGGTCTCCGAGGCGTCCGCCGGTGATGAGGCCCGTGCCCAGGGTGAGGGTGTAGGCGGCGATCGTCCATTGGATCTGGGTGTGGTCGGCGGCCAGGTCCTGGGCCATGGCGGGGGCTGCGACGGTGCGGAAAGATGGGGGCCCAGTTCGCTGGGGACGGCACATCTGTAGGCTGTTGATCGGCGAGGCGCGGATATCTGACGCCGCTGTGCTTCTCATCGCGATTTCGTCTTGTTCGTGGATCAAGGAGTGCCGTCGTGGCGATCGGCAAGGCAGTGCACGTCGCAGCCGGGTTGTTCCTGACCGGGGTCGGCTCGCTGATGTTGCTGGCGTTCAGTAGCCTGGCCCTCGGCGTGCCCGTCGGGTTCCTGCTGGTTTGCGTGTTTCTTCTGGGTGCGGGACTGGTGGGCCTGTTCCGAAGTCAGTACAAGGACTTCTTCGCAGGCTGGCTGCTGTGGGCTGCGACATTGACCACGTTCACGGGGGGCGTGCTCTTCTAGGCGTCTTCTGGGCGTCGGGAGTCGAGCGGGCAGCTACGCAGGTCTCCATGACCAGGTCAGGTTCCAGGTCGTCTCGTCGATGACGTCGGTCGGCGTCGCACCGACGTTGTCCTGGTAGCTGGCGCACACGGCCTTCGACTCCGGGCCGCAGACGCCGTAGACGCCGTCACGTCGCCCGACCGGGGGCCCGCTTCACCCGCGCGTGCAGTTCGTCCCCTCCGGGCGCGAGGCGGAGTAGCCGTCGTGGTGACTCCTGATCTCGATCGCGTCCTGGAGAGCGGCGAGCAGGGCGATGTCCGTCTCGTCCCGGCCGCCCGACAGGTGCATCCGCTGAATCTGGTGGCCGTGCTGCACGCGCTCACGTCGTCACCCACACGCCATTGATCGACCGGCCCGCAGGCTGCACCGGCCGCGCCATACACACCGCGCTGATCTCGCCGGAGGCTGGAAGGAACTCGTGCAAGCGCCAGGGTGAGCAGACGGCATCTGGTCGGAGACGGTGTGGACGGGGCCGCCCGGGGCGAACCCCCGCCAGGCAGGGGGCGGGCCGTCGCGTTTGTGCCCGTACATGCAGTCCCGGAGCTCATTCGCCCTGTCCGGGATCATCGTGCGCAAATATGCACGCCTCCCCCTATTTGCTGCTAAATATCTGAAACGATTGCTTTTTATTTGTCTTTCGATAATCCTTGCCTTCCATAGAAAAACGTGTGCGCTTTATCGCTTCGTCGAAGGGGTACTTTCAAATTTGCAACCATTTAGGGGCAGCTATTGGCCCCTTTCGTTCGAATCTGGCATCTACAGGGGAAACACGTGGCTCCATACCAGAGCGGGCGCGCTTCGCACCCACTCGGCATCACACGCGTGCTGGCGTTTGCTCTAGCCGCTACGGCAACCAGCGCACTCACGGCTCTTTCAGTTCCAGCGCCAGCCTTTGCCGGCGTCCACACGACATCGGTCGCCGGCGTTCACGGCCTCGCGGATGCCAAGGTCGTGAAAGCAAAGAATCGCTCCTTCCCCGGCGGGATGGACGACGACAACGCTGTCGCGATCGACTCGGCCTTCCAGGGGGACCCCGAGGACGAGGAGAGGTCGCCGACCAAGTTCGTCGGGGTCGTTCGGGAGGACAAGGTACTGATCAGGGACCCGCGGACGACGCCACGATGGCACGACCTGTCCTCGCGGCTGCCCAGGAACTTCGGCCGCCTGGTCGACATCACTCTGGCTGCGCCCGACGAGGGGACGACCGTGCATGTCACTGTCCTCAACGCGCACTCCCGCATAGCGCAGAGCACGTGCACCGTCTTCCCGCCTCCGGGCACCATGGCGACGCGGCCTTGGCCCGCCAACTGCAGCCCCTTCTTCGACATCACGCCGCCCAACTGAGTCGACAGGGTCTGATCCGCTGACGCCGCTTGCCGTGCCCCGGACCTTCGGGGCACGGCACTCGCATTGATCTCGACCGTTTCGGCCCATGTCGGGCCCACGTGAGTAACCGGCATGTCGCCGAGGAGCTCAGGGGAACTGCCGTGTCCTGCGCGTCGGCTCGCAGGCCGATGCCTACGTCAGGCGTGTGGTACCGCAGGCGTCCGGGGGCATCTGTGCGACATGTCCTCGTTCGCCGATCGGCGACCACCGGCCCGGTGAGCGAGTTGCCGCATGTGCCGCATGTGCCGCATGTGCCGCGGCAAGAGGCAGGTTGCGTTCCATCGGTCTCCTCAGAGGGTGCGGCCCGCCGGGCGCGAGTGCGGCCCGCGCGGCCTCTTCGGGGGACAGGGAATCTCGGCGCGCCCGCCCTTCGGCCGGGACGCGATGAGCGACGGCGAGCGCTTCGGCGCGGGTCCTCGTGATCACTACTGTTCTCATACGAGTCACGTGATCGACACAAAACCACACATGCCCGGAGGCGCAGGGCTGCCGGGGGTGCACGCGGCTCCCCCGTCCTTGTCTGCCTGCTGCTCTACCCTTGCCTTCAAAACAGGCAACAGCGAGTTCTTGAGGAACTGGTCACCGCCCGGGAGACCGGGCAGCTCAACCGGCCTCGTGGACAGCGGTTTCGGCGGCGTCGTGTACACCGACGAGTACACCGACATGGTGCCCAGGTCCTCGGCATTGACGGCAACCCTCGAAATGGCACCGGCCGGAGCGCCCGGCCAGGCCAGAGACCCTACGACAGACGCCACCAGCTCGAAACCCGACATGCCAAAGGCGTCGAACGAAACTGAGGCGACGTCACCCCTCACGTCAGCCAAGAAGCTGCGACATTTGGCCATGGACGAATCTCCTCGGCACGCCGTAGCGTAGCCCTGACTATTAACCCTTAGGGGAAGCAACAGTCACGGGGAGACCGACCATGCCACGCTTCAAGATTGCACGTATCAGCACCACGGCCCTGCTCCTCTCCGCAACCTTAGCGGTCGCAACACCGCCAGCACACGCCGTGCAGGCTGCCACATCGGCCGCCTTTACTTATGACCCAAAGTGTCAGTTCCGTGCTGCGAGGAAAGTCGGCAATAACTGGCACATCAGTGAAGGAGGCGGAAATCTCCTCAGGAGCGGGGAAGAGGTCTGCCAGACTGGCGCCGCGAAGCTGATCATGCAATCCGACGGTAACCTCGTGCTTTACAACAACGGCAAAGCGGTTTGGGCAGCCAACACCACCGAAACGTTGACGAAGCCCAGTGGTTATCGGGCCGAGTTCCAGGCCGACGGCAACTTCGTGGTCTACGCCTACAATCCCCCCATCGTCAGATGGGCCTCCAACACATGGTCAACGTGCAGCGGCAGCGCGGTTTGTGAACTCGTCATCCAGGCCGACGGCAACGTGGTGATCTACAACATGAGCAACTCGAACAAGGTCGTCTGGGACGCCTGGTAGGGACCCCAGCTGGGCGTGGTCCACCGCCTCCTGGATCTTCTTCACGCTGACGCCCGCCTCCTGGGCGAGCGTCGCGAAGGTGTGCCGCAGCTTGTGCGGGTGCAGCCCCTCGATCCCGGCCTGACGGCCGACACGCCGGACTCGTACACGTCCTTGCGGTCGAGGCGCCGGCCCGTGGCGGACGCGAACAGCGAGCCGGTCAGCGCCGCCACCGCCGCCCTGGCCCGCTCGGCGCGGTCGGCCAGGTACACGTCGATCGCGTGCGCTGCCATCGGCGGGACCATGAGCGTCTTCGGCTTGTCGCTCTTCTGCTGCTCTACCCTTGCCTTCAAAACAGGCAACAGAGGGGTTTGCGTGAAGCCTGACGCCAACGGTTCGCTCGGTGTGTCCCTCGATGCGGTGCTTGAGCGCATCACCTTCGCCAGTGAGGAGACGGGGTACACGATCGCGCGGGTGGCCACCGAGCGGTCGGGGGCGGAGTTGCTGACGGTGGTGGGGCCGTTGCTGGGGGCGCAGGTCGGGGAGTCGTTGCGGTTGCGGGGGCGATGGACGTCGCATCCGCGGTACGGCAGGCAGTTCGAGGTGTGGTCCTACACCACGGTGTTGCCGGCCACGGTTCAGGGCATCCGGCGTTATCTGGGGTCGGGGCTGATCAAGGGGATCGGCCCGAAGATGGCCGAGCGGATCGTCGATCATTTCGGTACGGGGACGCTGGAGGTGATCGAGCAGGAGCCGCAGCGGCTGGTGGAGGTTCCGGGGCTGGGTCCCAAGCGGACGAAGATGATCGCGGCGGCGTGGGAGGAGCAGAAGATCATCAAAGAGGTGATGATCTTTCTGCAGGGGGTCGGGGTGTCCACCTCGATCGCGGTGCGGATCTTCAAGCAGTACGGGGAGTCGTCGATCTCGGTGGTGCGCGGGCAGCCGTACCGGCTGGCCGATGAGGTGTGGGGCATCGGGTTCAAGACGGCCGACACGATCGCCCAGGCCGTCGGGATCCCCCATGACAGTCCCGAGCGGGTCAAGGCGGGGCTGCGGTACACGTTGTCGCAGGCGGCCGACGACGGCCACTGCTATCTGCCGGCGCCGAACCTGGTGGCCGACGCGGTCAAGATCCTCGACGTCCCGGCCGAGCTGGCCACGCGGTGCATGGAGGAGCTGGCGGCCGAGGAGGGGGTGGTGCGCGAGCAGGTGCCCGCCGGGGACAACAGCGTGCCGGCGGTGTATCTGCCGCCCTTCCACCGGGCCGAGCTGTCGCTGGCCGGCGGGTTGCTGTCGTTGCTGAACAGCGGCCATGACCGGCTGCGGTCCTTCGCCGACGTCGACTGGGAGCGGGCCGAGTCGTGGCTGGCGGCCCAGACGGGCGCCGAGCTGGCGCCCGAGCAGCGTCAGGCGGTACGGCTGGCGCTGACGTGCAAGGTGGCGGTGCTGACGGGCGGGCCGGGCTGCGGCAAGAGTTTCACCGTGCGGTCGATCGTGACGCTGGCCAGGGCCAAGCGGGCCAAGGTGATCCTGGCCGCGCCGACCGGGCGGGCGGCCAAGAGGTTGTCGGAGCTGACCGGGCACGAGGCCACCACGGTTCACCGGTTGTTGCAGCTGAGGCCGGGCGGGGAGGCGACCTTCGACCGTGACAACCCGCTGGACGCCGACCTGGTGGTGGTGGACGAGGCCTCGATGCTGGACCTGCTGCTGGCCAACAAGCTGCTCAAGGCGGTGGCGCCGGGCACGCATCTGCTGCTGGTGGGCGACGTGGACCAGCTTCCCTCGGTGGGGGCCGGGGAGGTGCTGAAGGATCTGCTGGCCGCGGTGGACGTGCCGCGGGTGCGCCTGACGCAGATCTTCCGTCAGGCGCAGGAGTCGGGGGTGGTGACCAACGCCCACCGGGTCAACACCGGGCACCATCCGGTGCTGGCCGGCATGTCGGAC
>NZ_JBSFGJ010000386.1:0-8846 GCF_053596515.1 Nonomuraea sp. NPDC001684 | reverse complement strand
GCCCGGTGCTGACGTCGAGCGTGCCGCCCGCGCCGGCGTACGGCGTGACGGGCCAGGTGACGGGGCGGCCGTCGCGGGTGAGCGAGGCGTACGCGCAGACCAGGGCGCTGCCGAAGACCTCGGCCGCCCGGCGCGGCGAGACGGTGGGTGCGGATGCGGTCATCACGGCTCCAGGATCAGGTCGGCGGGGGTGGTGCCGTACAGGCGCGTGAAACGCCGCCGGTAGGCCGGCCACCAGAACAGGCGGAACATCAGCCGGGCCACGACCGGCAGGTCCGCGTACGACGCCGCGAGCAGGCGGGCGTCGGCGCTGGAGGCGAGCCAGCCGAGGATGACGGGGACCCGGCGGCGGCCGAAGTCGTCCATCGCCTGGCGCCGGTCGGCCTCGACGTCGGCGGGGGTGAGGTGGGCGAGCATGAGCGGCACGGCGACCCGCTCCTCGTGGTCGAGGTGCTCGTTGACGAGCTCGTGCAGCCGCCGCAGGACGGGCGCGCGCCCGGCCAGGGGCGCCCCGCGGTCGGCGGCGGCCTCGATCAGCGGGTCGAGCAGGGAGTGCTCGGACTCCAGCTCGGCCAGCGCGTCCGCCGCCTGCGGAGCGCGGCCGGTGAGCTTGGGCCACAGGGTGGCGTCCTCGTGCGAGTGGTGGGCGTGCAGCATGTCCAGGACGAGCGCGAGCTGCTCCGCCAGCAGCTCCTCGTGCGCGTCGTCACGCGGGTCGCCGCACGCCTCGGCCAGGCGGCCGAACTCGGCGCGGAAACCGGCGTGCATCATCAGGAAGCCGGTCAGGTGTTCTGGTGTGATCATCAGTCTGTTCCCTCACGTGTCGGGAACAGCGTGCGCGCCGGGCCTCTACGTGCACTTGGCGAGCGCTTGGCGGGCCCTTGTCAGCCAGTAGGCCGCACCGGCCCGCTCCAGCTGGCGCACCGCCTCGCGCAGGTGGGCCCGGGCCCCCTCGCGGTCACCGAGCGCCAGCAGCGCCTCGCCCAGGTGGCCGTCGTACGCGCCGTCGACGGTGGTGCACGCGCCGTTCACGTGCAGCAGCCCGGCGAACGGGCGGAAGGCGTCGTAGACCTCCCGGACGACGTCCGCCTCGCCGAGCCGGATCGCCGCGTGCAGCCGGCACATGGCGGCCATCGCCCAGTGGTAGTCGCGCGGCGGCATGGGCGTCTCGCGCAGGATCCGCCGGGCGCGCTCGGGCTCGCCCAGCTCCGCCAGCGCGTACGCCAGGGCGTAGGCGGGCCCCGCCAGGCCGGTGTGCCGGGCCATCTCCTCGATCCAGGCCGCCTCCTCGCCCAGGCGATCCTCCTGGATGATCGTCTCGGCCCGTCCGCCGAGCATGCTGAGCTCGAAGTAGGCCAGGTCGGCGAACGACAACATCGCCCTGACGGGCTCGAAGTGCCGGGCCGGGTCGGGGACACCCTGGAACAGGTCGAGCCCCACGTGCGCCACCGCGGCCTGCAGCGCCAGCGTGGGATTGTGCAGGTCGCGCAGCAGCGTGCCGATCTCCGCCAGCAGGTCGCGGGCCTGCGGCACCCTGCCGTGCTCCACGTGATGGCCGACGAGGTGCAGCTGCGCGATCACCCTGAGCTGGGGCGACAGGTCCGGCTCGGCCAGCAGGCGGCGGGCGGTCCCGGCGCGCTGCTCGACGAAGTCCTGTCCCTGCAGCGCGATGAGCCGCAGGTGCAGGACGCGCCGCAGCAGGGCGGGGTCCTCCAGGCGCTCGGCCGCCGCCACGGCCCGCGAGGAGACCGCGCCGACCTCGTCCTCGCGGCCGGTCTGGGCGAGCACGACGGCCCTGACGGCCTGCGCCGTCGCCCAGGCCGGGCCGGACGGCGGCAGCTCGCGCGCGGCCCGGTCCGCCGCGTCGCGTACGGCGGCCACGTCGACGCCGTACCGGAAGGGCACCCAGATGCCGTGGCCCATCGCGATGTCGGCGGCTCTGACGGCTTTGTCCAGGTCGTCGCCGGCCAGGGCGAGCGCCTGCTCGACCGCCTCGTACCCCTCGTCGAACCGGCCGGCGGCGTAGCGGCTCTCCGCCAGCCCGACGGCCAGCTCGAACCGCTCGGCCGCGCTCGCGCCGGCCGGCTCGGCCGCCGCCAGCGCCTCCTGCCAGGACACGGCCGCGTCGTCGGGCGCGTGCCGGCGCTGGGCCGCCCGCGCCGCGCGGGCCGCGTAGTCCATCGCCATGCGGGCGGGCTCCGCGCCCAGCTCCGCCGCCGCCAGCCAGTGCCGCGCGATCACCGCCGCGCGGTCGTCGCGGTCGCCGTGGTCGCCGCGGTCGCCGCGGTCGCCGTGCACGGCGGTGAGGGCGGCCGCCACCTGCTCGTGCACCCGCGCCCGCCACAGCCGTGACCGGCGCGACAACAACGCGTCGGTCACCAGGGCGTGCGCGAACTCGTAGCCGCCCAGCCGGTACGACGACTCCCGGACCAGCCCCGCGCCGAGCGCCGCGTCGAGCGACGGCAGCAGGTCGCCGACCGTGCCGCCGGCGACCCGGGCCAGGACGACCGCCTCGAACTCGTCGCCCATCACGGCGGCCAGCTCCAGCACGCGGGACGCCTCCTCCCCCAGGCCCGCCACCCGGTGCAGCACGACGTCCAGGACGCCCTGCGGCAGCCCGTCGCCCGCGCGGGCCAGCTCGGCGAGGAAGAACGGGTTCCCGGCGGTGCGCCGGCGCAGCTCCTCGGCCCCGTGGCCGCCCGGATCGCGGCCGGACAGCTCCTTGACCAGCGCGCGGACCTCCTCGGTGGCCAGCCCGTCCAGCCCGAGCCGGCGCGCGCCGAGCCGGGACAGCGCCGACAGCGTGGCGGTGAGCGCCGATGCCTCGTGCCGCCGGAACGTCGCCACCAGCAGCAGGCCCGGCCGGGTGGTGGCGGCCACGTGGACCAGCAGCCGCAGCGTGGCGTCGTCGGCCGCGTGCAGGTCCTCCAGCACGACGACCGCCGGGCCGACCGCGGCCAGGAACGTGCCGACGGCCTCGAAGAACCGCAGCCGCGCCCCCTGGGCGTCGGACGCCGGGACCGCCTGCGGACCGCCCGACAGGAACGTGCCGACCTCGCCGGGCAGGGCGGCCTGCGGGGCCGCGGCGGCGAGGTCGCGCAGGACGCGTTCCCAGGGCCACAGCGCGGGCGCGGTCTCGTGGTCGGGGCTCGCCCCCCAGCCGACCGGCACGCCGACGGTCGCGCGGAACCGCCTCAGCAGGCTCGTCTTGCCGACGCCCGGCTCGCCGTCCACCAGCACGACCTGCCCGGCGGCGGACGCCGCCCCGGCCGCCTCGGTCAGGAACGCGAGCGCGCTCTCCCGGCCGACGAACACCGGCTGGTCCGGCGCGGGCTCGCCGGCGCCGGGCGCCGCCGCGCGCACCGGCGTCCGCGGCGGCCTGGGGTGCGGGGTGGGCAGCGGGGACGGCGGCGGGGACGGCAGCGGGGTGACGGGACGGCCGGACGGTAACAGCGCGGCGTCCTGGCGCAGCACCGCGGCTTCGAGCTCGCGCAGCCGCGGACCCGGGTCGATGCCCAGTTCCCCGGCGAGCACGTCGCGCACCCCGCGCAGGCATTCCAGGGCCGCCGCCTGCCGCCCGGCGCGGTAGTGGGCCAGCACCAGCAGTTCCCAGGCCCGCTCGCGCAGCGGGTGCTCGCGGACGAACGGGTCCAGCCGCGCGACCACGTCCGTGTGGCGGCCCAGGTCCAGCAGGGCCGCGGCCAGCGCCTCCACCGCGTCCAGCCGTACCTGCTCCAGGCGGCCGATCTCCGGTTGCGCCCACTCCTGGGCGCGCACGTCCGCGTACGGGTCGCCGCGCCACAGGCCGAGCGCCTCGGCGAGGTCGGCCGCCGCCTGCTCGTGCCGTCCCGCGGCCAGGTGGGCGGAGCCGGCCGACACGAGCGCGCCGAAGTCCGCCGTGTCGAGGACGAGCCCGCCGGTCATCAGGCCGTAGCCGTCGGCGGCGCTGACCAGGACGGCCGGGGTCGCGCCCGGCCGCCGGTCGGGCTCCAGCCGGCGGCGCAGGTTGGAGACGTACACCTGCAGGCTGCCCTGGACGCTCGGCGGCGGGTCGCCGGCCCACAGCCGGTCGGCCAGCAGGTCGGCGGGGAGCACGCGACCGGCGTGCATCGCGAGGAGGGCGAGCAGGGCCCGCTGCTTGGGCGGCCCGACCGGTACGGCCTGCCCGGCCACGACGAGTTCCATGGGCCCGAGGACGTTCAGCCGCACGCGCCCATGGTAGGGGCCGCCTTTCAACCGGTCCAGACGCGACATTCACGACGCCGGCCGGCCGACCCGGAACGGCTGCCGCGCCCGGGCCGGCACGCTTCTACCGCGCCCGAGTCGGCACGCTGCGCCGGGCCCGGGCCGGCCTTGGCGCCACCGGCTCAGGCCGGGCCGGGCCGGTCGAGCGCGGCGAGCTTGGCCGGGTCGACGACGATGTGGATGCCGGTGATCCGGCCGCCGGTGACGGTGAAGGCGATGGCGGACAGCGGGGTCCCGTCGGCGCGCCAGGACAGGTGGCCGGGGAGCCCGTCCACCAGCACGGGCCGCTGCCCGGCGACCTCGCCGGAGAACATGCGGGCTCCGGCGGCGACGGCGGTGGCGCCGAGGGTGACCACCACGCCGCCGGGGGTGTCCACGGTCAGCTTCACGTCCGGGGCGAGGACCCGCAGCAGCGCCTCGAAGTCGCCGCCGAGTGCGGCGGCGCGGAAGGCGTCCACGGCCTCCCGGTGCTCGCGGCCGGGGCCCGCCGCCCGGTCCGTGGACCGGACCTTGCGGCGGGCGCGGCTGGCGATCATCTTGGCGGCGTCGGCGGACCTGCCCAGGATGTGCCCGATGTCCTGGAACGGGACCGCGAACAGGTCGTGCAGGACGAACGCCAGCCGCTCGCTCGGGGTGAGCGAGTCGAGCACCACGAGGAGGGCGAGGCCGACCGAGTCGGCCAGCGCCGCCTGCTCGTCCGGCGTGGGCTCGTCGTCGGGCGTCGCCAGGAGGTCCGTGAACTCCTGCCCGTACGCCGTCTCGGGATGGGTCTGGCGGGATCGCAGCAGGTCCAGGCTGATGCGGCCGACCACGGTGGTCAGCCAGCCCGCCAGGTTGCCGATGGCCGACACGTCCTGACGGACCAGCCGCATCCAGGCTTCCTGGACCACGTCCTCGGCGTCGGCGTGCGAGCCCAGCACGCGGTAGGCGACGGCGCGCAGCCGGTCGCGCTGGGCCTCGAACGCCTCGGCCACCGGGCCGGACGGGTGCACGGTCACGGCCTGCGCTGCTGACGGATGGAGATCCGGTTGCCGTCCGGGTCCACCGCCTCGGCGCGGACGCCGAACGGGTAGTCCACGGGCTCGGACTCCTCAAAGGTGACGCCCCGCCCGCGCATGACCTCGAAGTCCTTGCGCAGGTCGTCGGATTCCAGGATCAGCGGGCCCGGCGCGCCGCTCCCGCCCGCGTCGCCCGGCTGCCCGGCGGCACTCGCATGCGACCACAGGAGGATCTGGACCGGGCTCCCGGGCACGCCGACGGTGAGGAAACGGCCGTCGGGCCCCCGGACGTCGATGCGCTTGTCCAGGCCGAGCCCGGCGGTGTAGAACTCCAGCGCGCGGTCCTGGTCGGTGACGTAGACCGTGGTGTACATGATGGTGGTCAGCATCCTGCTCTCGATTCACTCGTGGGTCTGACGACCGTTCGTTCTCGGTCGTCAGACCCATGACGAGTGGCGGCGGGAAAAGGTAACACGGCCGGTCCGGCCCGGCGGATTCCCAGCTTTACGGAACATGAAAACTCGTTCACGATCACTGCGAGGGGGTGCAGGCTCGATCAGAAAGGGGCCCTATGCGGCCTGGCAGACGATCCTTGGGAGCGGTTGGCCTCACCCTCGGATTCCTCACTCTGGCGTTGTTCCTCGCCGCGCTGGCGATCGGCCCGACCGGGAGGACGGCTCTGGCCTCCGTCCCGGCGGCGCACGACGTCGCGCACGCGGCCGTCCCCGCGGCTGCTGTCTCCGGGGCGGCTGTCGCGGCTGTCTCCGGGGCGGCCGACGACGCGCCGCCGACCCGTCCCGGCGGGCTGCGGCCGTGCCCGGTGCCGTTCGCCGCCAACCCGACCGGCTACGCGTCCATCTGCTGGGCAGCCTCCTCCGACGACACGGGCGTCGCCGGGTACGACCTGTACCGCCTGGACCCGGATGGATTCGTCCTCGCCAGCAGCACGACCGGCACGATCGGCGGCTTCTCCGGCGAGCTGAACCGCCTCTACACGATGTACGTCGTGGCCAGGGACCTGGCGGGGCACCTCAGCCCGCCGTCCGCCCTGGTCACGGTGCCGGCGACGCTCGGGATGACCCCGACCAGCTCGCCGACCCCGCTGCCGGGCGACCACGTGCCCCCGTCCAGGCCCACCGGGCTGCGCGACGCCTGCCTGCAGGACTACCCGGGCGTCACGTTCTGCTGGCAGCCGTCGACCGACAACGTGGCGGTGACGGCGTACGACGTGTACCGGGAGACGGCGACGGCGTACAGCAAGGTCGGCACGGTCCTTCCGCCGAGCCTGAACTTCGCCGAACCCGGCCTGGTCGTCGGGCAGCGTTACACGTACGTCGTGGTCGCCAAGGACGCGGGCGGCAACGTCAGCGTGCCGTCCGACCCGCTGTCCGCGCTGGCCAGGGAGGGGCTGCCGTCGCCCACCCCATCGTCGGGCGCGCCGTGCACGGTGACGTACCGGGCCACGACGGGAGGGCCGCGGCTGGACGCCGAGCTCGTCGTGCGCAACACCGGCACGGCCCCGGTCGACGGGTGGACGCTGACGGTCGACTACCCGGCGGCGGCCGCCGTGCGTCTCGTCTCGGGCTGGTCCGCGAACTGGACCCAGGCCGGTGCGGGGGTGGCCGGCGTGAACAAGCAGTGGAACAAGGTCATCGGGGTCGGCTCGCAGACCCAGGTCGGGTTCACCGCCACGTACGGCGGCGGCGCGCCGCCCTCGCCGGCGAGCTTCGCACTCAACGGCAAGACCTGCGCGACGGGCTGACGTTCCGGCCGCAACCGCTCGGCGGGGACGACCACGGCGACCACCAGCCCTGCCCCGCCGAGCCAACCGGCCCGGTTCGTCCAGCCGCTTCAGGCGCGTAGTGCGTCGAGGAGGCGGGACAGCGCCGCCTGGGTGTCGGCCAGCTCGTCCGGGGCGGACTGCGCCAGCCACAGCGCGGCCTCGTTCATCGCCCCGGACAGCAGGCGGGCCAGCGGCGCGACCGGCTGGGCCGGGAGGGCGCCGGCCGCGACGAGCGCGGCCAGCGCCTCGGTCAGGTGCCGGACGCTGGTGGCCTCGTCGATCGCCCGCCACTCGTTCCAGCCGAGCACGGCGGGGCCGTCGATCAGCATGATCCGCTGCACGTCGGGATCGGCCCCGGCCGCGACGAACGCCGCGCAGCCCGCCTTGAGCTGCGCCCACGGGTCGTCCTCGGCGTCGGCCGCCGCGGCCACCCGGTCGGCCACCTCGCGCTGCACCTGTTCCAGCACGGCCCGGAAGAGGTCGGGCTTGCCCTCGAAGTGGTGGTAGAGGGCGCCTTTGGTGACGCCGGACTCGCCGACGATCTCCGCCAGCCCCACCCCGGCATAGCCCCTGGTCGCGAACAGGCGCCGCGCCGTGGCGAGCAACGTGCGGCGGGTGCGTTCCTTCTGCTCCGTCCTGGTCACTGCGTCCCCTTTGACATACCGACGGTATCCCAAATAGTGTACGCCCACATACCGTTGGTACGTGAAACTGATGAGGAGGAACGTATGGAGCTGAGCAGCGTGTATCCGGTGGTGTGCACGGCCGACCTGGCCGCGTCGAAGGACTTCTACGTCCGGTTGTTCGGATATGAGGTGACCTTCGAGGCCGACTGGTACGTGAGCCTGCGCCGCGGACCGTACGAGCTGGCCCTGCTCGACCACCGCCACCCGACGCTGCCCGCCGCCTACCGCCGTCCGGTCGCGGGGCTGCTGATCAACTTCGAGGTCGCCGACGTCGACGCCGAGTGGGAGCGCCTGGTCGGGCGCGAGGGGCTGACCCCGGAGCTGGCGCTGCGCGACGAGGACTTCGGCCAGCGGCACTTCATCGTCGCCGACCCCAACGGCGTCCTCGTGGACGTGATCACGCCGATCCCGCCCTCGCAGGAGTACGCGTCCCAGTACGCGCCCGAGTGAGACCGGCGCCGGGCGTTGGACCCGTCGTACGCGTACGTGAATCATGAAGGGGTGCGTACGGGTTTCGCCCACGAGGCGACGATCGTCATGGACGCGGACGGCGATGTGCGCGCCCCCGGCGCGGCGATCACCGTGGCGCTGTGCGGGCACTGGGAGCACGAGCCGCCCTGCCCGATCGCGGCGCACCACACGACCGCCGACCGGCGGGGCGACGTCGTCCGGGTGCGGGTCCTGTTCGCGGCCGAGGCGTCGGCCGAGGCCGACGTACGGGCCCGCATCGACGCCGCGCTGGCGCGGGGGACGCTCGACGGCCCGGACGGGGTCACCACCCGATGGCGGCTCCTGGACGCCCGGCCCGGCCGCCCGTGCGCGGCCGAACTGCCGCACCTCGAACGTCTCCAGCGCGGATGAAGCTCGCCGAATTACGGCGGCGGTCACGGCTCGGCGGCCCTCCTGATCGGTCCGGACAAGTACGCTGACCGCTGTTTCGCGCGACAGTGAAGGAGCACCGATGACCGCCGATCCGACGATGGCCAGGATCGGCCAAGGGGTGGACCTACACCACCACCAAGGCCGGCCCGAAGCCGCTCGCGAATTGTTCGCGCAGATCTGGGACGACATCGGCGGCGAGCAGGGCGATCCGCTGCACGTCTGCGTTCTCGCCCACTCGATGGCCGACGTCCA
>NZ_JBSFGJ010000385.1:0-8847 GCF_053596515.1 Nonomuraea sp. NPDC001684 | reverse complement strand
GTCGCCGGTCTCGAGGACGAGCACGCCGCTGGTGCTGTTGTCGACCTCGCCACGGGCGAAGATGTTCTCGTCACCGCAGACGAAGAGAACCCGGCCCGGGTCCTCGTCGGAGTGAGGGACGAAGGCCATGTGAGGGGTCGCCGCTAGAGCGGAGCCGCCGACCATGACCATCCCGCCGACGAGCCCGGCCAGGATGAGCCCTTGTCTGAACATATCGATTCTCCTTGATACCTATCGACTACTCTCCGTAGCTATCGGGAGGAGATTTGCCCTAGGCCCTCTTTCAACAAACGCCGCTATTTCTGTCTTTACCTGCGCAAATACGCGGCTTGGGGGAAGGGGTGACACAGCTCGCCCTTCTTGACCGATCGGTGTACGCGGCAGAGGAATATCCGGTCCGGCCGTGACCGCGCGCTGACGGGAGGCGTCAGGGGAGGGTGAGAACCACCGGGCCGTCCGCGGTGATGGCCACCGTGTGCTCGACGTGGGCACTCCTGCTGCCGTCGCCGGAGCACACCGACCACCCGTCCTCGGCCATGACGTACTCGTCGTCGCCGCCCGCCATCAGGCTCGGCTCGATCGCGATCACCAGTCCGGGGCGCAGCCGCAGGCCGCGTCCGGGGCGGGCCTCGTTGGGCACGAACGGCGACTCGTGCATGGCCCGGCCGATGCCATGGCCGCCGAAGTCGTTCTGCATGCCGTAGCCGGCGCCGCGGCCGACCAGCGACATCGCGTGCCCGATGTCGCCCATCCGGCCGCCCGGCACGGCGGCCGCGATGCCCGCCGCCAGCGTCTCCTCGGCCACCCGGATGAGCTTGAGGTCCTCGGCGCGGCCGGGTCCGACGGTGAAGGTGACCGCGCCGTCGGCGTGCCAGCCGTCGACGTGCGCGCCGAAGTCCACGCTCAGCACGTCGCCCTCGCGCAGCCGGTACGGCGTGGGCAACCCGTGCAGCATGACCCCGTTCACGGACGTGCACACCACCCCCGGGTACGGCATGGCCCCGAACGACGGGTGGTAGCCGAGGAACGACGACCGCGCCCCGGCCTCGTGCATGACCTCGCGGGCCACCTCGTCGAGCTGCAGCAGCGACACCCCGGCGGCGGCCCGCTCCTTGACGGCGGCGTGCACGTTGGCCACGACACGGCCCGCCTCCCGCATGGCGTCGATCTCCCCGGCGGTCTTGAGCGTGATCACAGCGGCCTCCCAGCCCTCGGCGCGATAACTATACCGGTATTATTATCACGCTTCCCGGGAGCTCGCAGCTGTCCCGCCACCCCGTTGACTAATCACCCAGAGTAATCGTTATAGTGCTCAGAGTATGCGTTTCGGACGGTTCTCCATGCTCGCTCTGGCGCTCGCGGCAGGGGCCGTCGACGCGCTGAGCTTTCTCGCGCTCGGACAGGTGTTCACCGCGAACATGACCGGCAACGTCGTCCTGCTCGGCCTGGCGCTCGGCACCGGCGACACCTCGCACGTCATCCGCTCGGGAATCGCCCTGACCACGTTCTGCCTGGGTTTGGCGATCGGCTTCACCCTGCTGGGCGGCGCCACCCCCCCAGGACGCGCTCCCCCGCGCGAGCGGGAGCCCCCGGAGGAGCCGGCGGGGGTGCCGATCGGGGTGCCCGTGCGGCCGCTGGTGGTGCTGCTCGCGGAGCTGGCGCTGCTGGTGGTGGTGGCGGCCGGATGGACGGCGCGCGTGCTGCCGCATCCGGCGCTGATCGCCGCCTCGGGGACGGCGATGGGCCTGCAGAGCGCGGTCACGCGCTGGGCGGGCGGCCCCGGGCTGTCCACGACCTACGTCACGGGCACGCTGACCAGCCTGGCGGGCCGGGCGGTCGGCCCGCGTTCGGGGGTGCTGCGCCCGCTGGGTGTGGTGCTCTGCGTGGTCTCGGGCGCCGTCGTCGCGGCCTCGGCGCTGCGCGTGCACGCCGCCGTCACCCCGTTCATCGCCCCGGCCACGGTCGCGGCGGCCACCGCCGCCTGGGCCCTCACCACGACCCACCGCGCAAAGCCGCGCCAACGCGGCCGGTCAGCCCTGTAGCGGGAAAGCGGGCGCTTTGCGGCAGGTGAGCGCCGCACCCCGGAGGGGGCGCGCCTGGCGACAGGTCAGACCGGATGACCCCAGGTGGCGGGTTTGCGGTAGGTCAGGAGGTAGCGCCAGAAGAGCAGCCGGCGCAGGGAGAAGCCGGGCAGCAGTGACGCCGCTTCCTGCCGTACCTCCGCGAAGGACATGTCCGGCGGCCGCACCGGCGCGGGCACGGACCCGGCACGCGCCCCGCCCACGCGCTCCCCCGCCGCCACCACCAACCGGGCTGCCGCGTTCACCGGTATGGCGGCCAGGCTCCACGCGAAGTCGGCGGCCGTCCGCTCCGCGTAGCACCCGAGGACGGCCAGCACCCCGCCGGGCGCCAGCGCGTCCCGGAAGGCGGCCACGGTCTCGAACGGCATGTGGTGCAGGCTGGCCAGGCAGGAGATGTAGTCGTAGCGCCCCGCGGGCAGCTCCATGCGCGTGACGTCGGCGCACAGGAACCGCACCCCGCTCACCGGCGCCGACGAGGCGGCCTCGATCACCTCGGGCGCCGGGTCGACCGCGTCGACCTCGATCCCGAGGCCCGCCAGCCGCCGCGCGAACCGCCCGGTGCCGCAGCCGACGTCCAGCGCCGTCCGGGCCCCCTCGGGCACGAGCCGTGCCATCGCCGGGTGGTAGTGATCGTTGTGATCGAAAGGCATCCCGGCATCATGCCATCGCCTCGCCGGAGAACCCCCGAGAACGGGCGAAAAGCATCGCCCGCCCGCTGACCGTGCAGCGGGCGGGCGACGTACGGCGAAAGGTCAGCCCTTCAGCCAGCTCATCATCGGACGCAGCTTCGCGCCCGTCTTCTCGATCGGGTTCTCGGCCAGCTCCTCGCGGTGACGCGTGAACTCCTTCTGGCCGCCGTCGAACTCCTCGACGAGCTGCCGGGCGAAGGTGCCGTCCTGGATCTCGCCGAGGATGCGGCGCATCTCCTGGCGGGTCTCGTCGGTGATGACGCGCGGGCCGCGGGTGTAGCCGCCGTACTCGGCGGTGTCGGAGACCGACCAGTACATCTTGGAGATGCCGCCCTCGTACATGAGGTCGACGATGAGCTTCATCTCGTGGAGGCACTCGAAGTAGGCGACCTCGGGCTGGTAGCCGGCCTCGATGAGGGTCTCGAAGCCCGCCTTGATCAGCTCGGAGACGCCGCCGCACAGCACGGCCTGCTCGCCGAACAGGTCGGTCTCGGTCTCCTCGGTGAAGGTGGTGCGCAGCGCGCCGGCGCGGGTGCCGCCGATGCCCTTGGCGTACGACAGCGCCAGGTCGAGGGCCTTGCCGGAGGCGTCCTTCTCGACCGCGACCAGACACGGGACGCCGCGGCCGGCCTCGAACTGGCGGCGGACCAGGTGGCCCGGGCCCTTCGGGGCGACCATGCAGACGTCGACGCCCTCGGGCGCCTCGATGAGGCCGTAGCGGATGTTGAGGCCGTGGCCGAAGAAGAGCGCGTCGCCCTCGACGAGGTTGGGGGCGACGTGCTCGGCGTACAGGTGGCGCTGGATGTGGTCCGGCGCGAGGATCATGGTGAGGTTGGCCTCCTCCACCGCCTCGGCCGGGGTGACGACCCGCAGCCCGTCGTTCTCCGCCTTCTCGCGGCTCTTGGAGCCCTCGGGAAGGCCGACGCGCACGTCGACGCCGGAGTCACGCAGGGAGAGCGCGTGGGCGTGGCCCTGGCTGCCGTACCCCAGCACGGCCACGTGACGCCCCTGGATGATCGACAGGTCGGCCTGGTCGTCGTAGTAGATCTCGGTCACTTGAATAAAACCTTTCAGGCGGTACGGTCCAGTGCCCTGAGGGACCGGTCTGTGATGGAACGGGCGCCGCGGCCGATGGCCACCATGCCCGACTGAACGAGTTCTTTGATCCCGAACGGCTCAAGGACCTTGACGAAGGCCTCAAGCTTGTCGGGAGTGCCGGTGACCTCAATGGTCACCGCGTCGGCCGCGACGTCCACGCAGCGGGCACGGAAGAGGTTGACGAGTTCGAGGACGTGCGACCGGTTCTCGGCGTCCGCCTTGACCTTGATCAGCATGAGTTCGCGCTGGACCGACTGTGACGGGTCCAGTTCGACGATCTTCAGGACGTTGACCAGCTTGTTGAGCTGCTTGGTGACCTGTTCAAGGGGCAGCTCCTCCACGCTCACCACGATCGTGATGCGCGAGATGTCGTCGTGCTCGGTGGGCCCGACGGCGAGCGAGTCGATGTTGAACCCCCGCCTGCTGAACAGCGCGGAGACCCGAGCGAGAACACCCGGCTTGTTCTCGACAAGCACCGACAGCGTGTGTCTGCTCATTGGTCGCTCACCGCTCCTCCTTCGCTCCGCGGGCGCTCCTTCGTCGCGACCGCTGCACTCAGTGCGTCGGGTTCGCTCCTACTCATCCTCGTTCTCCCACTTCGGCGCCATGTCACGGGCGATCTTGATGTCGTCGTTGCTGGTGCCGGCCGCGACCATGGGCCAGACCATGGCGTCCTGGTGGACGACGAAGTCGATCACGACCGGCACGTCGTTGATCTCCATGGCCTTCCTGATGGTCGCGTCGACGTCCTCGGCGCGCTCACACCTGAGGCCCACACAACCATAGGCCTCCGCCAGCTTGACGAAGTCGGGGATGCGACGCGCGGTCTGCAGGTTGGTGTTGGAGTACCGCTCCTCGTAGAAGAGCGTCTGCCACTGGCGGACCATGCCGAGGTTGCCGTTGTTGATGACGGCGATCTTGACCGGCACGCCCTCCAGGGCGCAGGTGGCCAGCTCCTGGTTGGTCATCTGGAAGCAGCCGTCGCCGTCGATGGCCCACACCGTGGCCTCCGGCCGACCCATCTTCGCGCCCATGGCGGCCGGGACGGCGAAGCCCATCGTGCCGAGGCCGCCGGAGTTGATGAACGTCCCGGGGTTCTCGTAGTCGATGAACTGCGCGGCCCACATCTGGTGCTGGCCGACCCCGGAGACGTAGTAGGCGTCGGGCCCGGCGATGGCGCTCAGCCGCTCCATCACGTACTGGGGGGCCAGCGTGCCGTCCTCGAAGGTCTCGTAGCCCAGCGGGTAGGTCTCCTTGTAGCCGTTCAGGACGGTCCACCAGTCGGTGTAGTCGCCCTTCTGGCCGGAGGCCTGGATCGCGCCGACGAGGTCGCTGATGACCTCCTTGCAGTCGCCCACGATGGGGACGTCGGCGTGCCGGTTCTTGGAGATCTCGGCGGGGTCGATGTCGGCGTGCACGACCTTGGCCTGCGGCGCGAACGAGGCCAGATTGCCGGTGACCCGGTCGTCGAAGCGCACGCCCAGCCCGATGATCAGGTCGGATCTCTGCAGCGCGCCCACGGCCGAGACGCTACCGTGCATGCCCGGCATGCCCATGTGCTGGGGGTGGCTGTCCGGGAACGTGCCACGGGCCATCAGGGTGGTGACGACCGGGATGCCGGTCAGCTCGGCGAGCTGCAGCAGCTCGGCCGACGCGCCGGCCTTGTGCACGCCGCCGCCGACGTACAGAACCGGCCGCTGGGACTCGGCGATCAGCTTGGCCGCCTCGCGGATCTGCTTGGAGTGCGGCCTGGTGACCGGGCGGTAGCCCGGCAGCTGCATGACAGGCGGCCAGCTGAAGGTGGTCTGGGCCTGCAACGCGTCCTTGGAGATGTCCACCAGCACCGGCCCCGGACGACCGGTCGAGGCGATGTGGAAGGCCTCCATGATCGTGCGCGGGATGTCCGCGGGATCGGTGATCAGGAAGTTGTGCTTCGTGATCGGCATGGTGATGCCGGAGATGTCGGCTTCCTGGAACGCGTCCGTGCCGATCATCGGTGCGGCGACCTGGCCGGTGATCGCCACGATCGGCACCGAGTCCATGAAGGCGTCGGCGATCGGCGTCACCAGGTTCGTGGCCCCGGGACCGCTGGTCGCCATGCAGACCCCGACCTTGCCGGTGGCCTGCGCGTAACCCTCGGCCGCGTGGCCGGCGCCCTGCTCGTGCCGTACAAGCACGTGCCGGACCTTGGTCGAGTCGTAAAGGGGATCGTAGGCGGGCAGAATCGCGCCGCCCGGGATCCCGAACACGGTGTCGACTCCCACGTGCTCCAGCGCCCTCACCAGGGCCTGTGCACCTGTCATCCGTTCGGTCATCGGCTCGTTCCTTGCGTGGCTACTCACTTAAGGACATAAAAAATGCCCCTTCCCACCGGCGGGGGTGGGACTGGGGCGGCGCGCAGGTCGTAGTGCTTCGCTATCGGCCTGCGCGCCGGCGAAGTACTACGAGAATCTCACTGCGAAGCATGCCTTACACCATAGCCGCTCAGAACGCCCCGATGTCAACTTGGCGGGACGCGAGTCTCACACGGTGAGACTCGTCCGCATGAGACTGTCCACGCCGCGGGCCGCCATGGGACGCGCCACCAGGAAACCCTGCCCCCTGGTGCAGCCCATCTCGCGCAGCAGCTCCAGCTGCTCGGGCCGTTCGATGCCCTCGGCCACCACGGTGAGCCCGAGGTCGTGGCCGAGCCGCACGATCGTACGGGTGAGCAGCGTCAGCGTGTCGTCCCTGCCCAGGCCGGACACGAACGACGGGTCGATCTTGATCATGTCGACCGGCAGCTGCCGGAGGAAGGCCAGCGAGGCGTAACCGGTGCCGAAGTCGTCGATCGCCAGCCGCACGCCCAGCGCGCGCAGCTCCGACAGCCGCCTGATGGTCTCCTCGGCGTCCTCGACGAGCATCTCCTCGATCACCTCAAGGGTGAGCGCGGAGGCGGGCAGGCCGCTCTCGGCCAGCGCCTGCTCGACGGTCTCGACGAAGCGGGGCGCGGTGATCTGCCGCGCCGACAGGTTGAGCGACAGCCCGATGTCCCAGGACGAGGCCCGCCAGGACGCCACCTCGCGGCACGCCTCGCGCAGGATCCACTCGCTCAGCGGCACGATCAGCCCGGTGTCCTCGGCCGGGCCGAGGAACTGCTCCGGCGGCACGAACACCGAGCCGCGCCACCACCGCACCAGCGCCTCGACCGCGGTCACCCGGGACGTGGCCAGGTCGACCACGGGCTGGTACTCGATGGCGAACTGCTGCTCGATGAGCGCCCGCTGCAGGTCGGCGGCCAGCTCCAGGCGGCGCACCACGTCGGCGTGCATCTGGGCGGCGAACACCTCGACCCGCCGCCCGCCCAGCTCCTTGGAACGCGCCATCGCCACATCGGCGTTGCGCATGAGGTCGCCGGCGGGCAGGCCGTCCTCGGTGAAGGCCACGCCCACGCTCGCGGTCAGCGCCACGTCGCGGTCGGCGACCCGGAACGGCTCCTGGGAGACCGCGCGTACCAGGCGCTCGGCCATGTCCACGGCCATCTGGGCGTCGCCGCCGGTCTCCACGAGCACGGCGAACTCGTCGCCGCCCCACCGGGCCAGCGTGTCGTCGGCGCGTACGGCCCCGCGCAGCCGGCGGGCGGCCTGGCCGAGCAGGTAGTCGCCGCTGGCGTGCCCCACCGAGTCGTTGACCGAGGTGAACCCGTCGAGGTCGAGGAAGATCACCGCGACGTTGCCGGACGTGCGGCCGGCCAGCACCTCGCGGGTGCGCTCCTCGAAGTAGGCGCGGTTGGGCAGCCCGGTGACGCCGTCGTGGAAGGTCAGGTGGGCGACCTGGTTGCGCAGGGCCTCCTCGTCGCTGACGTCGCGGGTGGTGACGAGCATGAGGTCGTCGCCGCCGATGTGGCGGGTGGCGACCGACTCGGTGGGCCGCCAGGTGCCGTCGGCGGCGCGCACCCGGCAGGCGATCAAGCAGGCGCCCGGCGCGGCGCCCTCCTCGTCGGTGGTCATGGCGCGCATCGCGGCCTGGATGCCCGGGACGTCCTCAGGGTGGATGTAGTCGAAGATCGAACCGCCGACCAGCTCCTCGGGCGGGTAGCCGTAGGTGACCTCGACGCCGGCGCCGATCTCGTGGACGACGCCCTCGTAGTCGCACAGCAGCACCACGTCGCCGGTGCTCTCGGCCAGCTCCCTGAGCTGCCGCTCGCCCAGCGAGACCAGGCCGCGCAGCCGGATGGACGCCGCCGAGAGCACGAACAGGCGTACCAGCAGGAGCAGCACCACGGAGACCGCGACCACCACGACGCCGGTCACCGGCTGCGCGGCCCGGGCTCCGGCCAGGTGGGCGAGCAGCGTGCAGGCGGCCACGGCGACGAGCGCGAGCGGCATCATCGCGACCACGTTGCGCACGACGGGACCGCCGACCGGCCGCGCCCGCGGCCCCCAGGGCACGGCGGCCAGCAGCAGCAGCGCGACGGGCACGAGCATGACGGTCCACATGGGCGGCGGGTCGCCGGCCAGGCGGGCCATGGCGGCCGACAGGCCGCCGACGGTCATGGTGGCCAGCACGCCCACCCCGGCCAGGCCGAGCAGCCAGGAGCCGGCCCGGCTGGTGAGCACCGAGGGGATCACCCCGCAGGTGACGAGCAACGCGATCATCGGCGGCACCATGGCGAACGTGAACGTGGGCGCGTCGCCCGCGTCCTCGTAGTAGTGGCGCAGCGCCACCACCCAGCCGATGAGGAAGAGCGAGGCCGCGCACAGGTACGCGTCCGTGAGATGCCGTAACACGACCTTGGCCGGGAACCGGCGGTCGGCGGCGATCAGCGCGCCGCCCGCGATGATCACGGTGCCGAGCAGGACGAACAGGTCGGCGAAGCTGACGACGAAGCTGGTGGCGACCGCGCGGAGCGCCACGCCGGCGAGCCACACGACGGCGCCGCCGCCCATCCAGCGCGCGGCCATCGCCATCGAGCGATGTTCGGCCGACCTGACCGAGGC
>NZ_JBSFGJ010000384.1:0-8883 GCF_053596515.1 Nonomuraea sp. NPDC001684 | reverse complement strand
GCCGTGGCCGCGAGGCGGCGGGCACCGAGGACATGTACACCGCGCACGAGCGCGACCGGGAGCAGGAGGGCGCGAACCGGCCAGAGCCCGCCCAGCGCGAGGGCGAACGCGACCAGCCCGCTCAGGAGCAGTCCGCCCCGCCCGCCCAGCGGGAGGAGCGTGAGGAGCCCGCCCAGCGGGAGGAGTCAGCCGAGCCGGAGCAGGCCGACGAACCCGAGGAGCAGCCCGATACCGAGCCCGACGCCGCCCCGGCAGGTAGCGGGGGCGAGGAGCGCGCCAAGGAACTGTCCCGGCAGGCCAAGGCCGCGTTCGAGGCCGGTGAGTACGGCCGCGCCCTGCGGCTGCACAACGAGCTGTTCGAGGCGTGGCCGGACATGCCGGACAAGACCCGGGCGCGGATGGAGCGCAACCGGCAGGTCATCCAGTCGCACTGGCGGCGCAAGGGCAGCGACGAGGACCTGGCCGCGTGGGCCCGCGCCGAGCTGCGCGGTACGCCGGACACGGACGAATTCACGCCCCTGCTGAAGGACTTGGACCGCGGCGACCGCGTGTTCTTGCCGAACCCGGGCGGGCGCGGCGGCCGCGAGGTGATCCTCCTCGGCGTGCCGGAGAAGGTGGGAACCGGCCCGCGGGCCCGTGGCCGCATCTCATACGTGATGAAGGACGGGCGGCGCGCGTCAGAGGCGCGCTCGTGGAACGCCCGGGTGACGGTGCTGCGCGGCTGGGAGCCGCTGCCCGAGCACGACGGCAGCGCGGCCGCGCCTGATGAGGGTCGGCGGCTGGAGAGGAACTTGTCGGTCCGGCCGGGCCTGCTCCCCCGCGACGTCGAGCAGCGTCTCGCCACGGTGCGCGGGCGGCTGATCGAGGCCCTCGGCGGCGACGACTACCGCGCCGTCGAGGGCACGTCGCTCGACTACGAGCGGGAGCTGAACGTCGCCCTGCGAGGGCTGGACCGCCACATGCCGAGGCGGGACATCGCACAGGACGAGATCACGAAGACGAGCCGCGCTGTCAGAGGTGCCCGCTACGAGTGGACGCAGGCCCACAACAACCTGCCTGACCCGGGCACGCTCGACGTGGCCAACCTCAGTGACGACGAGTTGGACGAGTTGGCGTGGCGGGCGCGGAACAACGGAGGGATGGGCGACGGCGTCGTCCAGAGGGTCCTGACGAAGGTGACCGATGAGCAGGACCGGCGGCGTACAGGCCGGGAGCGGGGGCCGGATAAACCCCCACAGGTTGACACGAATCGTGATGATCCTGCTACTGTAAGTTCTACAATGGGCGCCCCCAAGACCGGGCCAGCGCCAACCGACGACAGCCCGGCCGAGGGAGACAGCGATGGCGATGACGACCGACGAACTGGTGAGCCTGGCTCGCCGGTACTGGGAGACGTACCTGCCGAAGGCGCACGCCGAGCTGGAGAACCCGGACGAGCACTTCCAGACGCTGGCGCACCAGGTGGAGGACCTGGTGGACGAGCGGGCCGAGGATCTGGCCGGGAAGGCGCCCGAGGGCGAGACGTTCGAGGACCGGCTGGGCCGGATCAGGAACGCCGAGACGACAGCCTGGGCGATGATCCTGGACGAGCTGGTGTACCTGACGCCCGAGCCCGGCAGGGAGAACGAGGAGCTGCCGCCGGCGTAACCCCGGCCGGCAACTTCCGGCCCTCCTCTCAGGAGGACCTGGCGCCCGCGGGCGAGAAGGCGAAGGCCCGCGCCAACATCGCCGCCGTCCGCACCCTCCGGCAGCTCCAGGCCGAGAATCGTCCGGCGACGGAGGAGGAGCGGCGCGTCCTGGCCCGCTGGTCGGGGTGGGGGTCGCTGCCGATCGTGCTGGAGTCGGAGCCGCTGCCGCAGGAGAAGCGGTTCCGCGACGACGACGGCAACCCCGACCCAGCCAAGTTCGAGCGCGCCCTGAAGCGGTGGGAGAGCTTCGCGCCGGAGCGGGCCGAGCTGCGGGCGATGCTGAGCGACGCCGAGTGGCGCAACGCCGAGGTCAACACGCTCAACGCCCACTACACCGACGCCGCGATCGTCTCCGAGGTGTGGGACGCGGTTCAGGCGCTCGGCTTCAACGGCGGCAACGTCCTCGAACCCGGCTCCGGGTCGGGCACGTTCATCGGCCTCGCCCCCTCGGGCGCGCACATGACCGGCGTCGAGCTCGACCCCACCACGGCGGGCATCTCGCAAGCGCTGTACCCGGACGCCGTCATCCGCAACGAGTCGTTCGCCGACACCCGCGCGCCCGAAGGGTCGTTCGACGCCGTCGTCGGCAACGTGCCGTTCGGCGACTACTGGCTCGTGGACCGCGAGTACAACCCCGACCAGAAGCACTCGATCCACAACCACTTCATCCTCAAGAGCCTCGGCCTGACCCGGCCTGGCGGCCTGGTCGCCGTCATCACCTCCCGCTACACCATGGACAGCGAGGACTCCTCGGCGCGGCGCGAGATGGCCCGCATGGGCGATCTGGTCGGCGCTGTCCGGCTCCCGTCCGGCGCGCACCGCAAGGCCGCAGGCACCGACGTCGTCACCGACCTGCTCATCTTCCGCAAGCGGGAGGAGGGCGAGCCGGCCGGTGACACCTCGTGGATCAACGCCCCATTGACCGACGTCAACGGCAGCCAGCACCCGATCAACGTCTACTTCCAGCAGCACCCGGAGAACATCCTCGGCGAGCAGACCACCGGCCGAGGCCAGTTCACCGACCACGACATCGTCGTCAAGGGCGACCGCGACGCCGCCCCCGCCCTGCGGGACGCGCTCGACCGGATCGTGGCCGACGCCCAGCAGCGCGGCGACACGTTCGAGCAGTCCGCCACCCCCGCCGAGCGGCTGCAGCTCGCCTCCCGCCACGAAGGCCACGACGGTGCGCTGCACCTCAACGACGACGGCTCGTTCTCCCAAGTGCAGAGAGGCGTCGCCCACCCCGCCAACGTCCACCCAAGCCAGACGGAACAGCTCACCGCGCTCGTCGGCCTGCGCGACGTCGCCCGCGCCCTGCTGGCCGAGGAGAACGCGTCCGCGGCCGACACGCCGCGCATGGCCGAGCTGCGCGCCGAGCTGAACCGCCGCCACGACGCCTACACCCGCAAGTGGGGGGCGATCTCCAAGCGCGCCAACCGCCGCTTCACCCCGGCCGAGGCCAAGGAGAGAGCCGACGCCGAGGGGCGCAGCGTCTCCGAGTCGGAGAAGGCCTCAACCGCGATCGGGTTCATGCGGTCCGACCCGGCCGGCGCGGTCGTGTTCGCGCTGGACGACTACGACCCCGACACCGGCAACACCCGCAAGGCGGACATCCTGTCCAAGCGGGTCGTCGCGGCCAAGAAGCCGATCACGTCGACGGACGACCCGGGCGAGGCCCTGGCGGTCGTCATCGACCGGTTCGGCGAGCTGCGCCTGGACGAGGTCGCCAAGCTGCTCGGCGTCGATGAGGAGACCGCCCGGCAGCGTCTGGGCAACCGCATCTACGAGCAGCCGCCGTTCTACACCGAGACGGGCGAACCGTACTACCTGCCCGGCCAGGCCCAGTACGTGGCGGCGGCTGACTACCTGTCGGGCAACGTCCGGCAGAAGCTGACCGCCGCCCGGACGGCGGCCGAGAACGACCCGCGTTTCGCGCTCAACGCCGCGGCGCTGGAGGAGGTCCTCCCCCGCGACCTCACCCCGGGGGAGATCGACGCGAAGCTTGGCGCGGCGTGGATCAACGCCGCGACGGTCACGGAGTTCCTGCGCGAGGTCCTGAACGACCCCAGCGTGCGCGTCAACCACGCGGGCGGGTCGCTGTGGGAGGTCAACGGCTACAAGGACGGGTACGAGGCCCGCAACACCTTCGGCACGCACTTCAAGCAGTGGTCGGCGATCGAGATCGCCGAGTCGCTGCTGCGCCAGGCCACGATCAAGGTCACCAGCTCGACGCCGGACGGCGGCAGCGTCGCCAACCCGGGCGGGACGATCGAGGTCCAGCAGAAGGCGCAGGAGCTCGCCGAACGGTTCTCCGAATGGGTATGGGAGGACGCCGACCGGGCCGAACGGCTGGCCCGCATCTACAACGACCGGTTCAACAGCATCGTCCTGCGCTCCTACGACGGGGCGAACCCGCTCCTGCCCGGCCTCGCGCACGGGTGGAAGCCGCGCGAGCACCAGAAGGCGGCTGTCGCCCGCATCGTCAACGAGCCGGCCGCGCTGCTCGCGCACGAGGTCGGCGCCGGTAAGACGGCCGAGATGGTGATGGGCGCGATGGAGCTGCGCCGCACCGGCATGGCGAAGAAGCCCGCGATCGTGGTCCCGAACCACATGCTGGAGCAGTTCACCCGCGAGTTCCTGGAGCTGTACCCGAACGCCAAGATCCTGGCGGCGGGCACGAAGGACCTGGAGAAGGACAAGCGGCGCGAGTTCGTGGCCCGCGCGGCGACGGGCGACTGGGACGCCGTCATCCTCACCCAGAAGGCGTTCGAGAAGATCGACATGCACCCGGACGTGCAGCAGGCGTACCGGGACGACGAGCTGAACAAGCTCCGCGCCGCCGTCGAGCGCGCCAAGGCGTTCGGTGAGGACTCCCGCCTGCTGAAGCGGCTGATGCGTCAGCTCGTCCAGGCCGAGGAGAAGATCAAGGCCAAGCTCGCCGGCGCCCGCCGCGACGAGGGCAACATCCATTTCGAGCACACCGGCATCGACTACCTGATGGTGGACGAAGCCCACATGTACAAGAACCTGCGCACCCCCTCCCGGATCGAGGGCGCGGGGATCGACGGGTCGGGCCGCGCCAGCGACCTGCACATGAAGCTCCACTACCTGCGCGGCCGGTCGGAGTCCGGCCGGATCGTCACGTTCGCCACCGGCACCGACATCGCCAACTCGGTGACCGAGGCGTACGTGATGATGCGGTACCTGCGGCCGGACCTGCTCGAAGAGGCCGGGATTGACGACTTCGACACGTGGGCGGCCACGTTCGGCGACGTCATCACCGACATCGAGCTCAACCCGGACGGCAACGGGTTCAGGCAGAAGGCCCGCTTCGCCAAGTTCCGCAACGTGCCGGAGCTGCTGCGCATCTACCGGGTGTTCGCCGACGTCAAAACCGCTGACGACCTCGGCCTGCCCACCCCGCCCGTCCGGAAGGACGCCAACGGCAACCGCGGGGAGACCGTCGTCGTCCCGGCCACGCCGGAGCAGCTCGACTACATCGCCGATCTGGGCCGCCGCGCCGAGGACATCCGGCGCAGCAGCCCCCGCAAGTGGATCAACGGCGTCCCCGAGGCGGAGTGGATCGCCGAGCACGGGGAGCCCGGTGAGGAAGACCGGGTGGTCGAGGACAACATGCTCAAGATCTCCGGCGACGGCAAGCGGGCCGCGCTGGACATGCGGCTGCTCGACCCCACCCTGGAGCAGGCGGGCGGGAAGTTGCAGGTCGCCGCCGAGAAGATCGCCGAGATCTACGAGCACTCCAAGGACTGGCAGTACCCCGTCCGCAAGGACAGCGAGGAGATGCACCCCACTGCGGGCGCGCTCCAGATCGTGTTCATGGACCAGGGCACGCCGAAGAAGAAGCCCGGCAAACCCCGATCGACGCAGGTGGCGGCCGAGAAGCTGAAGAAGGGCCAGTGGGTCGACCACAACGGCGTCCCGGCGAAGATCACCGGCATCACGTGGGACACCGACGAGCAGGTGTACGCGATCGACGTCGAACGGCCGTCCGGCGCCACCGCGAGCTTCGAGGCAGGCCGCGGCGAGAAGATCACGAAGATTCCGGAGCCGAAGGGCGACGTCTCCGACGAGCCCGGCGACGCTCCGGCCGGGGACGGCGACACGTCGACGTGGGCCGCCTACGACGAGATGAAGGCGCTGCTCGTCGCCCGGGGTGTCCCGGCCGAGAAGATCCGCTACATCCACGAGGCGAACACCGACGCGCAGAAGGCGAAGCTGTTCGAGGACGCCCGCAACGGCAAGATCGCCGTGCTGCTCGGCTCCACCGAGAAGATGGGCACCGGCACCAACGTGCAGGCCCGCGCCGTCGCGCTCCACCACATGGATTGCCCGTGGCGGCCGGCCGACCTCGCCCAGCGTGAGGGACGCGTGGAGCGGCAGGGGAACTTCAACCTGAACCACCACGACAAGGACGTCCGAATCCTCCGATACGTGACGGAGGGGACGTTCGACGGCTACTCGTGGCAGACGGTCGAGCGGAAGCAGAAGTTCATCGCCCAGATGAAGAAGGGCAGCCTGGACGTCCGCGAGATCGAGGACATCGGCGACGCCGCCCTCTCCTTCGCCGAGGTCAAGGCCCTGGCGACCGGTAACCCGTACCTGATGGACAAGGCGAAGGCCGACACGGAGCTGAACCGGCTGGAGCGCCTGAACCGCGCCCACGACCGCAACCAGGGCAACCTGGCCCAGCAGATCACCCGCGCCGACCAGATGATCGGCGAGCTGACCGCCGACATCGGCGAGTGGCGGGAGGCCATCGCCGCCCGCGTGGACACCCGCGGCGACAACTTCGTCATGAAGGTCGGCGACTTGGAGACCGACAAGCGGCCCGACATCTACGAGCCGCTGCTGAAGGCCATCCGCGACGTGCGCGACGGGCCCGCCGCCGAGGACCGGCCGGTCCCGATCGGCGAGCTGGGCGGCCACATCGTGTACGCCACCAAGACGCGCCGCTACTACGGCGACCAGTTGTACCGGGTGATCGACGTCGGGTTCGACTTCTCCGGCGGCGTCTCCTCCTACCGTGGCCACCAGCTCACGGACGGGTCCGGGAACGGCATCCTGCGCGCCCTGGAGAACCGGCTCGCCGGGCTCGAACCGCAGATCGAGGCCGCCGAGAAGCGCATCGCCCACTTGGAGGAGCAGGCAGGCAAGATGCGCGGCGCGGTCGGCCGGCCGTTCAACAAGGCCGGGCAGCTCGCTGAGGCGCGCGAGCGGTCGCGGCTGCTCGGCGAGATCATCCGCGTCCAGTCGCACCTGGACGAGATGAAGGCCACCACCCAGAGCGACCAGTACAAGGCGGCGGCCGAGGAGCTTGCGCTGCTGAAGGGGCAGCTCGATTCGCTGCGGCCGACGCCGATGCCGGACCCTGCGACCGACCCCGACCCGGACCTGAACGTGGTCCTGGACGACCCGACGCCCTCGGTGACGTCCGACGCGGACATGTTCGCCGTGGCGGACGTGCCCGACTCCCCCAACGTCGCCGCCCCGGCCGCCGACGTCGACCATGCCGACACGCCCGCGCCGGAGGAAACTTCCAGCGCTGAAAGTGCCGATCAGCCTGACCCGGGTCTGGCGGGCGTGCCGGGCGACGCGGCCGAGCAGCCCGCCCCGGCGAGCGCGCCGAGACGCGGCCAGACGCGGCAGGCAGATGCCGACAGCGGCGACGCCGCGCCTGATGCCGGGCCCGATGTGGAGCCGGCCGCGGCCTCCGACGTCGACCAGCCGGACGCCGCTCCGCTCCCGGCCGACGAGGTGAGCGCGCCGAGCCCCGCCGACGAGGCGGACGAGCCCGAGCCCGAGGTGGACGCCATACGGGAGACCGAGGCGGTGGAGCCGGAGGACCTGCGGCCGGGCGACCGCATCCGCGTCGTCCGCACGGGCGACGGCGTGCGTCGCATCCGTACCCGGGGCGGTGGTACCCGGCTCACCCAGTCCGATGGGCGGGTGTGGGAGGGCACCGTCCCCGACACCTACCGGCCCGGCAGCGCCGTGCGGCTGCGCGACGTGGTCGAGACCGAAGGCGGCCAGCCGCCCCGGTACGTGGCCGATCCCGGCCTTGTACGCCTCACAGACGCCGTTGATCGACTCGGCACGGACGAGGCGGCCACCTCGGCCGCTGAGGCCGCCAGGCTGCGCGACAGCCGCGAGCAGGCGCGCGAGCAGAACCAGCGCGAGCAGGCCGAGCGGCGCCGCCGCATGCTGGAGGAGGAAGGCGGGCCTGGCCTGGCCGACGCCGTCGAGGCGTTCGAGGCCGCCGCCGCCGGTGGCGCGTCCCGGCAGGAGATCGAGGACGCATGGCTGCGCGCCGACGCACAGCTCGCGGCCGCCGAGGAGACCGCCACGCACTGGGCGAGCCAGGCGCAGCTCAAAACGCTGCGGTCCACGCTGCGCGACCGGCTGCGCATGGCCGGCGGCCGCGAGGCTGACGCTCGCCGCCGCGCCGCCGAATGGGAGCAGGCCAAGGAGGAGGCCGCCCGCGTCGCCGAGGACGGCACGCCCGAGCAGGCGCCGGTCGAGGACCTGGCGGCCGGGGATCGGGTGGACACCCCGGTCGGGGACGAAACCGTCGTCGTGGAGGACGTCACCCGGGCGGGTGACATCACCTTCACCACCGAGCGCGATGCCGAGGACCGGCGCACTATCCGGGCGCGCAAGGAGGGCACGCAGGTCACCAAGCGGACCGGCGGCCGGAAGGCCAACCCGCCGGAGATCGCCCCGGTGGCCGCCTCCGACGTCGTCGTGGGCGAGTGGCTGATAGACGACGACGGCACCGCCGCCAAGGTCACCACCATCGACAAGGACGGCGACCGGATCACGTTCGAGCTGGTCGGCCCCAACGGGCCGTTCCTGGTCGACGCGGACGCCGGCGAGACGGTGACGCGGGGGCGCGGCCTGCGGATGAAGAAGCCGCGCAAGCCGCGGCCGCCGCGCGAGCGTAAGCCGCGCTCCACGATCACCGCGCTGGATGACGGGACGCCGGCCACCAGGGTGCGGCTGCGGTCCGACATCCGTAAGCGGGTGCTCGGCCTGGCCATCGAGGACGACGAGAACGCCCCCGAGACGGCGCGGGTCGCGGCCGCGCGTCTGCGCGGGTCGCAGCCGGTCAGCGCGGAGCAGATGCGCGCCCTCGGCCAGTACCTGCGCACTCTGGCCGCCCAGGACCGGCCCGCCG
>NZ_JBSFGJ010000383.1:0-8915 GCF_053596515.1 Nonomuraea sp. NPDC001684 | reverse complement strand
CCGGGACGAGCCGTCGCGGGCCGAGGCCCCGGCGCGCACCGTCCACCGGCTGCGCCGGATCCGGCAGGTGTCCGTGCAGGCGATCGGCGAGATCGACCAGGCGCCGGCCTGACCGTCATGCGGACGGTCCCCGACCCGGAAGGTGCGAGATGAGCCGCGGCAGGGTGGGCGTGATCGTCGCCCCCGCCAATCCCTCGGCGGAGCCCGAGCTGACCCGCCTGCTCGGCTCGCGCGCCGACATGCACGTCACCCGATTCCCCGTGCACCGGGGAGTGTCGCTCGCCGAACGGCTGGAGAGCTACAACGAGGCCCTGCCCGGCATGGTCTGCGCGTTCGACGGCCTGCCGCTGGACGCCCTGGTCATGGCCTGCAGCGAGTCCCGCTACCTGCTGGGCCCCGACGACGACGCCGACCAGTGCGCGCGGCTGTCGGCCTCGACCGGCGTGCCGTTCGCCTCCTCCACGCAGGCCACCAGGGAGGCGGTGGAACACGTCGGCGTGAGCGACATCGTGCTGGTCTCGCCGTACCAGCCGTGGCTGACCGAGCTGGCCGAGCGCTTCTGGAAGACGGCGGGGCTGAACGTCACGCAGGTCGTGCAGGTGCGGGCGGCCAAGGGCGGCTACTCCTCCTACGCGGTCACCCCGGCCGAGCTGATCACCCAGGTCGAGCGGGCCGAGGTGCCCGGCGACGCGGTGCTGCTGTTCACCGGCACCGGCATGGCCACGCTGCCTGTGCTCGGGCCGCTCAGCGCCGGCAACGACCGCACGCTGCTCACGTCCAACCTCTGCACCGCCTGGTGGGCCCTGTCGCGGGCCATCGGCGAGCACGTCACGCTCAGCCGCGTGCCCTACCGCCGCCACATGGCGGAGCAGGGGAGGCGCCCCGCATGAACGGCGTGATCGTCGTCGGGGCCGGCCCGGCGGGGCTGACCGCGGCGCTCTCGCTGGCCAGGGCCGGGATCCCGGTCACCGTGCTGGAGCGGGAGAACGAGCTCGCCGGGCAGGCGCGGGCCTGCACCTTCCATCCGGCCACGCTCGACCTGCTCGACGAGCTGGGCGTGGCCTCGCAACTCGTCGCCAAGGGCCGCGTGGTCGAGCGGGTGCAGTGGCGCGACCGGTCGGGGATCGTGCTGGCCGAGATGGGCATGAACCGGCTCAACGGCCTGACCAAGCACCCGTTCAGGATCCACGCCGACCAGGCCGCGCTCACCCCGCTGCTGCTCGCGGCCCTGAACGCCTACCCCGACGTCGACGTGCGCTTCGGCACCCGCGTCGACGGGGTCTCCGAGGGCGGCACCGGCATCCGGGTCCGCGTCGGCCAGACCTGGACGCGGGCCCGGTACATGATCGCCGCCGACGGCGGCCACAGCACGGTGCGCGGCTCGCTGGGGCTGCCCTTCCCCAGGTCGGCCTACCCGACGCAGGCGCTGCGGGTGTTCACCGACTCGCCGCTCGACCGGCTGCTGCCGAGCCTGGCGCCGCTCACCTACGTCCGCGACGTGCAGCAGTCGTGCACGCTGCTCGCGCTGCCCGACCACTGGCGGATCATCTTCAGGATCCCCTGCGACGCCACCGAGCCGCTGTCCTCGCCCAACGTCTCGATGCTGGTCCGCCGCGCCCTGCCGGGAGCGAGCGGGCCCATCCACGTGACCGGGGCCGACCGGTTCGGGCTGTCCAGGGGCGTGCTGACCTCCTACCGCTGCGGGCGGGTGCTGTTCGTGGGCGACGCCGCGCACCTGACCTCCACGGTCGGCGGCCTCAACATGAACGCCGGCATCCACGACGCCGTCGAGGTCGGCCAGGTGATCGCGGCCGTGCTCGGCGGGTTCGCGCCGCCCACCGCGCTGGAGGCGTGGGCGTGGCGGCGGCGGGCCGTGCTGCTGCAGCGGGTGATGCCGCGCGGCGAGACGCGGCCGGCCGGCGTGCGCGAGCGCGACAGCGCCCGGCTGGCCGCGGCGATGGCCGGGCTGCGGGCCATCGCCGGCGACCCGGAGGCCACGCGGGCCTATCTCGCGCAGGCCTCGCTGCTCGACACCGTTCCCGGCTCCGCCGGTGGGGCCCGGCCCGTCTGACACCGCTGAGGAGGTGCGACACCGCATGTGGCGAACGCTCTCGGACGAAGCGCGCCAGGCCATCCGCGAGCTGTGCGACACGCACGGCTCCCGCCTCTACGACTACTGCCGCACCGAGCTGGCCGCGGGCGACGCCGAGCAGGCGGCCGCCGGCGCGCTGGTGTCCGCCCACCTCTACGCGGACCGGCTGCGCGACCCCGCCCTGCACCGGCCCTGGCTCTACGCCCTGGCCCGCGCCCACCGCGCGTTCGTGGCCAAGCCGGCCAGCATCGGCTCCTGGTCGCGGCCGGGGCGGATGTCGGAGCTGCTGCCCGAGGCGCTGCTCTCCCTCGACCGCCCGCTGCGCGAGCTGCTCGACCTGTCCCTGCGCCACGGCCTGTCCGACGCCGAGCTGGCCACCGTCTTCAGCCTGAGCCAGGACGAGGTCAGCGCCGTGGTGGCGCGGGCGGCCGACGCGCTGGAGGGCTGGTTCGCCGCGATCATCGCCGCGCGCGGCCGTACGGGATGTCCTGATCTGACCACGCGGGTGGCGGCCTGGGTCACCTCGCCGGGCCGCCGGGCCCGCGCCCGGATCAGCCGGCACATCCAGGGCTGCGCCGCCTGCCGGGCCGCGCCCCGCACCATGTCGGCCGCCACGCTGCTGCGCCGGCTGCCGATCGCGGAGCTGCCCGGCACACTGACCAACCGGCTCGCCTCGGCGCAGCCGCTGCCCGGAGAGGGACCCCTCTGGCGGGCGGACGGCTTCCCCGTGCTGGCACGCACCCTGGTGGAGCCGCTCGCGGCCCCGCCGGGCGTGGGGGCGACGCCGATGCCCCCGGTCGCCGACCCCACGACGGCGACACCGGGAAACCCCTGGTCGGCGGCGGGCGCGGCCGCCGCCGACCAGGAGCCCCCGGGGCGGGCGGCACGCGGGCGGCACCCGTTCACGCCGACGAGCCGCGCCCGGCCCTTCCGCGGCGGCTCCCCGGGCGACAAGCTCGTCTACGACAACCGGGCCGAAGGCGGCCTCAGCGGCACCGTGGTCAACGGGCCGGTCAACGGGCCGGTCAACGGGCCGGGCGGCAGCCCGGTGAACAGCCCCGTGACCGGTCCGTTGAGCGCGCCGGTCGGCGGCGGTGAGGCCGGTGGTGGTGACGGCGCCGCCGCCCCGCCCGGCGCGATGATCATCCGGTACGGCGGCATCGGCTGGAACGGCGAGCCCGGCGGTCTCGACCGGTTCGACGGCGAGGCCCCCTGGCAGGAGTTCTGGCGGGAGCAGCCGGCGGAGCCCGAGGAGGAGACCGAGGCCCCGATCCGCACGGTGGCCAGGCTGGGCCTGCTGCTGGGCGTCGGGCTGCTGGTGGTGGGCCTGGTGTGGGCCGTGCTCAATGCGCGCGCGCATCCGGCGGTGGTCACCAGGGCGGCGGCGCAGGCGGCCGTCCCGGCCGAGACGCCCACGCGCTGGACGGCCGCGATCGGCCCGGCCGCCGGGTCCGCCCTGTCGTCCCTGGACCGGAAGGCCGACCTGCCGAGACCGGCGGCGCCCACGGCCCGGGTGTCGCCCCGGTCGGCGTGGCTGGGGTCCGGGCGGGCCGGGGCGTTCTCGCTGGCGTGCACCGGGACGTGCCGGGTCGTCTCGGCCACCGGCACGCGCGGCATCGTCGTCGACGGCACGACGTTCCGCGTCCTGGACCCGCGTTCGCGGCCCGGCTGCCCGGGCGGGCCCGACGTGCGGCGCGGCCGGATCACCATCGTCTGGACGGGCCGCGCCACCGGCGACGGCCTGCGCACCGGCGGCACGGCGACCGCCGGCGGCACGCTCACCCTGAAGGTGGGCTGGACCATCGCCAGGGACAAGGGCGTGCGGCGGCTCGACGCCGGCGGCGTCCGCTGGAGCAACTGCCGATGAGGCCCCGGACCGGCCGGGGCCCCACGCGCGGCTAGAAGAACCGGAACCCGGGCTCGGGCTCGGGCAGGTCGAGCTGTCGCGGCCCCCTGAACGTCGCGCTGTCCTTGGGCACGTCGGCCAGCGGCGTCCCGAGCACGAGCGGCACGGTCACGCTGCTGCGAGTCAGGTCGACGGTGACGGTCGCGCCGGTGCCCTCCTCACTGGTGTAGGTGGTGTCGGTCCCGGCGAGCACCAGGCCGATCCGGTGGCCCTTCCTGAAGGTGTAGTCCTGCGGCAGCGTCTGCCACCTGACCGTCCCGTACGTGCCGACGGGCAGCGGCTGGGCCTGGCTGAGCGAGTCGCGGTTCTGGACGTCGATCCAGCCGCGGGCGACGATCTCCAGCGGCCGGGTGGCCACGTTCGTGGTGACCTTCTTGTAGCAGGCGTCGTCGGCCGCGGTGCTCTCGCCGTGGCAGTCCTCCTCGGTGAGCGTGGTGACGCCCTGGCCGCGCCGCCAGTCGACGCGGGTGTCCTCGCCGAAGTCGACGAGCAGGGCGGTCAGGTTGGCGGTGGGCTTGTCGAGCCTGACCCGCAGGTCGGCGGTGGGCGTGCCGGACAGGCGCAGGTCCAGCGGGAGCGCGCCGGTGGTGAAGGCCGCGCGGCCCGGCTTGGCCGTGCCGACGTCGGCCACCATCTCGGTCTCGCTCAGCGCGAGGTCGGTGAAGGTGGCGGTGCTGTCGCCGCGGGCCTTGAGCAGGCCGAGCGAGCCGTCGGCGGCGGGCCGCAGCACGGCCTTGAGCGCGTACGGGGCCGGCCAGTCGCGCTGGGTGGTCCACTGCGCCGGGCCGAGCTGCACGTCGGCGCGGGGCTCGTTGGTGATCCCGTTGCGGACGCCGTGCAGCCAGTAGTCGAACCAGCGGTGCAGGGTGTCCACCCACAGGTCCCTGCGGCCCTCGAAGTCGAACGGGTCCACGTGCTGGTACTGGCCGACCCAGATCTTGCGCGGCACGTTCCGCTGGGCCAGGGCCTGCCACCAGGCGGAGAAGTTGTCCGGCCGGACGTTGAGGTCGTTGACCGTGTGCACGACGAAGACGCTGGCCTTGACCTTCGAGGCGTCGCCGAGCAGGCCCTTGAGGTAGTCGCGTTCGTTCCAGAAGGCGTTGTAGTTCCCGGTGTCGTCGCCGTCCTCGGCGTCCATGCGGTCGCGGACGGCCTGGCACTTGGCCTCGGGGTCGGTGTCGACGTAGTTGGTCAGCCAGGAGGCGTAGTCGTAGTTGTAGACCACGCCGTTCGAGCGCTGGTACTTGTACCAGGAGCTGATGGCCGAGATGGGGACGATCGTCTTCAGGCCCTCGACGCCGGTGGCGGCCACGGCGTTGGCCAGCGTGCCGTCGTAGGACTTGCCGATCATGGCGGCGTTGCCGGTGGTCCAGTCGGCCACGGCGGGGGTGCCGTCGGCCCTGACCGCCTTGGCGCGGCCGTTCAGCCAGTCGATGACCGCCTTGCCGCCCAGCACGTCGGCCTTGCCGCCCATGTCCGGGCAGCCGTCGGACCTGGTGGTGCCGAGCATGTCCACGTTGAGCACGGCGTAGCCGCGCGGGACGAAGTAGTTGTCGTAGAACAGGGGGAATTTCGTGACATTGCCGGAGGCGTCGTACGCCTTGCGCTCCCCCTCGTTCCCACGTCCGGAGTTGTCGTAGTACGGACTCTCGTCGATGATCACGGGCACCTTCAGGCCCGGACCGGACTCCTTGGGACGGATGATGTCCACCCTGACCCGGTCGAGCGCGCCGTCGAGGTCGCTGTCCACGGTGGACTCGACGTACACGTGCTCGCGGACGGCGTCGGCGTAGGAGAAGACCGGCTGCGTCCGGCCGTCCTTGACGGTGATCGTGGGTCCGGCAGCGGCTTGTGCCGGGGTCGCGATGGCCAAGGTGAGGGCGACCGCGAAGAGGGCCGGGCGTAATTGTGGCACGCGTGACCTCCGTGACAAGTGTCGTAATTTCCCCCGCAATGTCTCACCCGCCCAGAAAGCTGACAAGATCCCACCTATGGAGGCACAGGACCGGATCCGGGGCTGCCTGCTCGGCGGCGCGATCGGCGACGCCCTCGGGGCGCCCATCGAGTTCGAGTCGTTGCGGGAGATCCGCCGGCAGCACGGCCAGGACGGCGTCACCGGCTATGTCACGACCTGGCGGGGCAGGCGCGCGCTCGTCACCGACGACACCCAGATGACCCTGTTCACCGTCGAGGCGCTGACCCGCGACCGCACGCCCGGCGAGGTGCGGCAGGCGTACCTGCGCTGGCTCGACACCCAGGAGCACCAGGCTCCGCCGCCCGCCGACCGGCCGCACCGGACCGGCGCGCTGCGCGAGGAGGGCTGGCTGTACTCCCGGCGGGCCCCGGGCAACGCCTGCCTGTCCGGGCTGCGGCAACCCTTCCCCGGCCCGTCGCCGTCCGGCGTGCCCGGCCCGGTGAACCCGGACTCCAAGGGCTGCGGCACCGTCATGCGCTCGGCGCCGTTCGGGCTCGTCGCGCCGTACGACGCGGACGCCGCGTTCGAGCTGGCGGCGGTCTGCGCGCAGATCACCCACGGCCATCCGACCGGCTACCTGGCCGCGGGCGCGTTCGCCGCGATCGTCGCCCGCCTGATGGCCGGCGAGCCGCTGGAGGCCGCCGTCGGCCACGCCCTCGACCTGCTCGCCGGTCGTCCGGGGCACGAGGAGACGTCCGGCGCCCTGCGCGCGGCGCTCGACCTGGCCGCGTCCGGCCCGCACTCCCCCGAACGGGTCGAGACGCTGGGCGGCGCGTGGGTGGCCGAGGAGGCGCTGGCCATCGGCGTCTACTGCGCCCTGGCCCAGCCCTCGCCCGAGCGGGCGCTGCTGCTGTCGGTCAACCACTCCGGCGACAGCGACTCGACCGGCTCGGTCTGCGGCAACCTGGTGGGCGCGCTGCGCGGCGCGGACGCGCTGCCGGCCGCCTGGGTGACACCGCTGGAGGGCCGCGAGACGATCGAGCGCCTGGCCGCCGCGCTCCTCTAGGCTGGAGGCTCACCGGGACGGAAGAGATCGCATGCGAAACGTCGCGCGGACCTCGCTCGTCGATGCCGCCATCGAGGAGCTCCGCGGGGAGATCACCAGTGGGGCTTGGCCGGTCGGGACGAAGATCCCGTCCGAGAGCCGGCTCGCCGAGAGCCTCGGCATGAGCCGGTTGTCGGTGCGCGAGGCGGTGCGGGTGCTGGCCCACGCCGGGCTGCTGCAGACCAGGCAGGGCGACGGCACGTACGTCACCGCCACCGACGAGTCGCAGGTGGCGCTGCGCCGGCGGCTCGACCGGGCGGCCGCGATGGACATCATCGACGTGCGCCGCGGGCTCGACCTGGTGGCCGCCCGGCTGGCGGCGGTCAAGCGCACCGGCGACGACGTCGCCGCGATGCGCGAGGCGCTGGCCCGCCGCGGGTCGGCCGCGCGCGCGGGCGACCTCGACGGGTTCGCCGACGCCGACGCCGACTTCCACCTGCTGGTGGCCGACGCCGCGCACAACCCGCTGCTGGCCGACCTCTACCGCAGCATGCGCGACGCGCTGCGCGACAGCGTCCGGGACCAGGAGCAGGCCGCGCTGGCGCCCGACCCGTCGCACGACGACCTGCTGGCCGCGATCGAGGCGGGCGACGCGGCCAGGGCGGTCGAGGTCTCGGTCGCCATCCTCGACGCCCAGGAACGCGACCTGTGACCCGCGCGCCGGGTCAGCGGGCGATCAGCACGGCGAGCCCGGCGGCCGGGCCGAGCAGGATCGAGGCGGCGGCGCACACCTGCGCGACCGGGCTCGACGCGGCAGGGTGCGCCGGGCCCTCCGCGGCGAAGACCGGGCGGATCCAGCGCAGGTAGTAGAACAGGCTCGCGACGGTGTTGGCGGCGGCGACCACCGCGAGCCAGGCGTACCCGCCGTCCCAGGCGGCCGCGAACATCAGCAGCTTCCCGGCGAAGACCGCGGTCGGCGGCGTCCCGACCAGGCCGAGCAGGCACACCACCAGCGCGAACGCCGTCCAGGGCGAGCGGCGGCCGAGCCCGGCGTAGTCCGCCAGCCGCTCGGCCCCGGTGGCGACCACGACGGCGAACGCGCCCAGGTTCGTGACCGCGTAGGCGGCCAGGTAGACCAGCAGGGCGGGCGCGGCCAGGGCGGTGCGTCCGGCCACCGCGACCGGGACCAGCAGGTAACCGGCCTGGCTGACCGTCGAGTACGCCAGCAACCGCCGTACGTTCTCCTGCTGGAAGGCGGCCAGGTTGCCGAGCGTCATCGTCACGGCGGCCAGGACCGCGAGCAGCGCGGGCTCGTCCAGCACCGTCGTCGCCAGCCGGTACAGCGCCACCAGCGCGCCGATCTTGGGCACCGTGGTCACGAACGCGGCCACCGGCGCCGACGTGCCCTCGGTGACGTCGGGCACCCAGAAGTGCGCGGGCGCTCCCCCGGCCTTGAACAGCGGCCCGGCCAGCAGCAGCACCGCGCCCACCGCCGGGGCGCGCGCGGCGGGGTAGGCGGTGGCGCCGGACCAGCCGTACACGACGGTGGCCCCGGCCAGCATGAGCACGCCGAGGAAGGCGCCCATCAGGTAGTACTTGAGCGCCGCCTCGGTGCCGGACGCGTCCTTGGCGAACCCCGCCAGCGCGTACGCCGGGACGCTCGCCAGCAGGTACGCCGCCACCAGCACGAGCAGGTCGTCCGCCCCCGCCATGAGCACGGCCCCCAGCGCCGCCAGCACCATCAGCGTGTACAGCTCGGCCTCCCTGCCGTCCCCCCTGACCCGGCCGGTCGCCAGCCACACGGCCAGCAGGGTGGCCAGGCAGACGGTCAGCCGGGCGGCTCCGGTCGGCGGATCGACGGTCTTCTGCTCCCGTGCGGCCAAGGCGATGAGCTCGGCTTCGCCGCCGTGGGTCTTGTTCATGCCACCGGGCAGGTTCTTGAGCGCCTCCATGATCG
>NZ_JBSFGJ010000382.1:0-8996 GCF_053596515.1 Nonomuraea sp. NPDC001684 | reverse complement strand
CCTATCGATTACGCCTGGGGCATCGGTGTCCGCTCGCACGCTGGCCATCGCGTCTATCCGCACGCGCGGCATGCGCGCGGTGACCGGCGAGCGCGACAGGGCGTCCAGCAGCCGCGTCGCCGCCGCCTCCTCGCCCGTCCTGCGCAGCGCCGCCGCCAGCACGAGCTGGGTGTCGGGCGCCAGCCACGCCGCGTCCGGCTCCTCCTGCCAGCGGCCCTCCCGCCAGCACCACTCCACCGCCTCGCCCGGCCGGTCGTGCCCGAGCGCGAGCATCGCCTGGCAACGCTCCCACCCGGTGATGAACGGCAGCCGCCCGAGCCCGTCGATCAGCCGGTCCACGGGCTCCAGGGCGGCGGCGGCCTCGTCCAGGCGGCCCTGCAGGATGCGGATCTCCGCCAGGACGACCCGGGCCGAGCCGGTCCAGTGCAGGTCACGCAGCGGTTCCGCGGTCTCGACGGCCCGTCCGGCCAGCTCTGCGGCCCGCTCCAGCGCGCCCGACCGGGCGGCGGCCAGCGCCCACCAGCCCAGCGCGAAGGAGGCCACGCCGCGGTCGCCGCGCGCCACCAGCCGCTCCACAGCCCGCTCGAAGCACTCGATCGCCCGCCGGTAGTCGTCGCCGAGCACGTGCACCAGGCCGGTGATCGCCTCGGCGCTGTCGGCGACGAACCCGTCCCCGGCCCGGACGGCCTCGTCCCGCACCGCGCGGGCCTCGGCCAGCGCCTCGGGCAGGCCCGTCGCCAGCAGGCCGAGCGCGATCAGCGGCCCGGCCGGGCGGGCGGCCTCCGGGGCGCCGGCCGCCTCGGCCAGGTCCCGCGCCGTCCGCGCCACCTCGAACGCCTCGATCCCCGGCTCGGCGGTGTTGAGCACGAGGGCCAGCGCCGTCAGGACCCGGGCCCGGAGCGGGCCGCGCTCGTCCGCGCCGAGCGCCGCGGCCCGGCGCAGCAGCGCGGCCCCCTCGGCGCCGCGTCCCTCCAGGTGCCACAGCCACGCGCAGTCCGCGGCCAGGCGCCGCCCCCGCGCCGGGTCCGGACGCGACAGCCCCCACTCGATCGCGGCCCGCACGTTGGGGTAGGCGGCGCCCAACCGCGCCCGCCAGGCGTCCTTGTCGGTCTCCAGCAGCGGCGCCAGCTCGGCCGGCAACGACGCGTGGACGTCCAGGTGCAGGTCGCGCGCGGCGGTCTCCTCCCGCGCCGCCGCCAGGCGGTCCAGCGCGTACGCCCGCACCACCCCGAGCATCCGGTACCGGGCCACCGGGCCGGTCGTGTCGGCCACCACCAGCGACTTGTCGATCAGCCCCCGCAACGCCCTGAGCAGGCGTCCGGCGCTCGGCCCGCCGAGCTCGGCCAGGCGGGTGACGGCGTCGGCGGTGAAGCCCGGCTCGAACACCCCGGCGCGCCGGAACAGCACCCGCTCGTCGTCGTCCAGCAGGTCGTGGCTCCAGCTCATCGACGCCTGCAGGGTGCGCTGCCGGAAGGGGGTGGTCCGCGCGCCGCCGTCCAGGAGGGCGTAGGGGGCGCTCAGGGAGTCGGCGATCTGGGCCAGCGACAGCGCGCCCGCCCAGCCGGCCGCCAGCTCCAGCGCTAGGGGTAGCCGGTCGAGCCGGTCGCAGATCCGTCTGGCCTGCGATTCGGCCGCCCCGGCCGCGTCCGGGGCGCCGGCGCGGACGCGTTCGAGGAACAGCTCCAGCGCGTCGGCCAGCCTCATCGGCGGCACCGGCCACACCCGCTCGCCGGGCACGCCGAGCCTGGACCGGCTGGTGGCGACCACCGCCACCCGCGGGCACCCGGCCAGGACGGCCGCGACGACGCCGGCCGCGTCGTCCAGCACGTGCTCGCAGTTGTCGACCACGACGAGGAGCTCGCGCTCGCGCAGCGCGGCGGCCAGCACCGGCAGCGGGTCCCGGTCGGCGGGCAGCGGGACGTCCAGCGCGGCGGCCATCCGGCGACCGACCTGGCCGCCGTCGGTCTCCTGCTCCAGGCCGACCCAGAACACGCCGTCCGGCCACGCCCCGGACGCCGCCCGGCACAGGCGCATCGCCAGCCGGGTCTTACCGCACCCGCCGGGCCCGGTCAGGGTCAGGACCCGCCCGGCCGCCACCGCCTCGCCGGCCGCCGCCAGCTCCTCGGCCCGGCCCACGAACGACGACAACTCTGCCGGAACATGACGGACATCAGACATCGCCCGAAGTATGCCAGCAAATAGGCCAGGGGACCGGCGGCATCTCTGCCAGGTGGCCGATGTTCCCGGCCCGCCCGGGACGGCAGGATCGTGTCCATCGCAACGAACACCTCACCAGGAGAGCCGGACATGACGCAGCACGACACCATCCAGGGCCGCAGGGTCGTCGGCAACATCTCGCTGTCCCTCGACGGCCGGGTCAGCGGCCCGGGCGGCGAGTACGACATGAGCTGGATCGTCCCGCACGCCCTCAGCGACGGCGCCCGCGACCACATGATCCGGGTGACCGGCGCGGCCACCACCGTCCTGCTCGGCCGCAGGAACTACGAGGGCTTCGGCTCCTTCTGGCCGGCGGTCGCCAAGGACGAGGACGCCGACCCCCGCGACCGGGCCTTCGCCCAGTGGCTCGACGAGACCGAGAAGATCGTCTTCTCCTCGACCCTCACGGACGCGCCGTGGCAGAACTCCCGCCTGGCCGAGGGCGGCCCCGCCGCGGAGGTCGAGCGGCTCAGGAAGCAGGCCGGCGGGGACGTCGTCGTCCTGGCCAGCGGCAGCGTCATCAGGGCCCTGCTGGAGGCGGACGCGCTGGACCGGCTCAGCATCACGCTCTGCCCCGAGGTGGCCGGCGGCGGCGCCCGGCTGTTCGAGGACGGCCTGCCCGCCACGCACTGGTCGCTGACCGACCTGACGACCACCGAATCGGGCGCGATCTGCCTGCTCTACGACCGCCTGCGCCAGGGCTGAGCCCACGCCCCACAGGTCAGGCGGGCAGCGGGGCGGCGGTGGCGCGGTGGCGGGCGAAGGTGAGGGCGACGACCGTCCCGAGCAGCATGCCCGCGGCCGCGACGAGCACCGCCGTGCGCATCCCCGAGGCGAGCGCGGGGCCGGTGGCCTCGCCCACCCCGCCGGCCGCGACCAGCACCGCGAGCCCGAGCGCCGCGCCGACCTGGAGCGCGGTGGAGGCCATGCCGGAGGCGATCCCCTGCTCGCCCGCCGCCACGCCGGTGGCCGAGGCGATCCACATCCCGGTCCAGGTGAGGCCCTGGCTGACACCGGACACGACGATGCCGGGCAGCACACCCCAGTACGAGCCGTCGGCGCTGATCCCCATCGCCAGCAGCGCGGTGCCCGCCGCCCCGCCGACGGTGCCGAGGAGCAGCGTCACCCGCATCCCGATCCGCCCGGCCAGCCGCCCGCCGAGCTGGGTGCCCAGCGCGATCAGCAGGGACGGCACCAGGAACGCCAGCCCGGTCGCCACGGCGCCGTACCCGAGCACGGTCTGGAAGTAGACGGTCAGGAAGTACGGCAGCGCGTTGAACGTGGCGCCGAAGACCAGGATGACCGCGACGGCCGAGCTGAGGCTGCGGTTGCCGAACAGCCGCAGCGGCATGAGCGGGTCGGCGCCCGCCCTCTCGACCGCGACGAAGGCGGCCAGCAGCACGGCGGCCAGCACGAACCCGCCGGTGATCAGCGGCGAGCTCCACCCCGACTCGGGGCCCTGGATGAGCGCGTAGGCGAGCAGGCTGACGCCGCCGGTGGCCAGCACCGCGCCCGGGACGTCGAACCGGCGGCCCCGCGCGCGGGCCCCGTCGGCGGGCAGCAGCAGCCAGGCTCCGGCGATCGCGACGACGGCGAGCGGCACGTTGACGTAGAAGACCGCCTCCCAGCCCCAGGCGCCGGTGAGCAGGCCGCCGAGCAGCGACCCGAGCGCCAGCCCGCTGGCTCCGGCGCCGCTCCACACCGCCAGCGCCCTGTTGCGCGCCGCCCCCTCGGCGAAACCGGTGTTGACCAGCGCCAGCGTGGCCGGGAACAGCAGCGCGCCGCCCAGTCCCTGCGCGGCCCGCGCGGCGACCAGCGTCCCGGGGTTCTGCGCCAGGCCGCCGGCCAGGGAGGCGAGTGCGAACAGCGCCAGCGCGCCCACGAACATCCGGCGGTGGCCGAGCAGGTCGGCCGCCCGGCCGCCGAGCAGCAGGAACCCGCCGTACGCGACGGCGTAGGCGCTGGCCACCCACTGCAGGGTCTGCGGGGAGAAGTCCAGGTCGGCGCCGATCCGGGGGAGGGCGACGAAGACGATGTTGAAGTCGAGGGAGGTGATCAGCTGGGAGAGGGCCAGCAGGGCGAGGATCAGGCCGGGTCGGCGTCTCATGTCCACCTTCATACGATTGTTCGGGAAAAACGTACAGTTCGGGATCCTCGTACAATAGGGGGACGCTCGTCAAATCACCGGCACGCGGCAACGAGAAAGGGCCCCCGCGAGATCGCGGGGGCCCGTCGTTCGTGTGCGGGGGATCACCGCTGGTCCTGCGTGCCCTTCCAGGGGAGCGCGCAGGCGAGGGCCGCGCCCAGGCAGAGGCCGGTCCAACCGGTCAGGATTCGAGAAGCGCCCGGCCGGGCGTCCTCCGTAGCGTTGCTCTCATCGTCGGAAAACGTCTGAAGCGCCAAGGAGACACGGCATGAAAGCGCACGTCAGCTCTATCCTCCTCGCCGTCCGCGACATGGAGGCGGCCAAGCGGTTCTACACCGAGGGCCTGGGCTGGAAGATCCAGAACGACTACGGCATCTCGGTGTTCTTCGAGTCCGACGGCGCCTCGCCCGTCGGTTTCTACGGCCGCGAGGGCCTGGCCGGCCAGATCGGGCTGAGCCCGGAGGGCAGCGGGTTCAGCGGGGTCGTGCTCACCTATGTCGTCCGCAGCGAGGCGCGGGTGGACGAGATCATGGAGGAGGCCGAGAAGGCCGGCGCCACCATCCTCAAGCCCGCCGGCGCCCTGCCCTGGGGCGGGTACGGCGGCACCTTCGCCGACCCCGACGGCTACGTCTGGAGCCTGGGTTACAGCGAGCAGGGCCAGGACCAGCCCTACGCCGAGTAGCCGCGGCGGGCGCCTCCACGGGAGGCGGTGAGGTCCGGCGCCGGTGCGCGATCGTGCCGACGCCGGACCACCGCGGACCCGGTCTGGAGGTTTGTCGGCTTTGCGAAAAATATCTTGATGAAGTAGCGTCACCTCCGTGACTGCCGGGTCGGCCTTGGGCCACGCACCAGAAAGCAGCCCGGCCCTGGCGTGATCGCCCGGCGGGCGCGCGGCCCGCCGCTTCCTCTTCTCCTCCTCAGCACGTCAGAGCAGAGACCATCACCCATGGAGAAGAGTGGATTTCAACAAGCAGGTCATCGACGAGTTCCGCGCCAACAACGGCCAGGTCGGCGGCTATTTCGAGGGAGCGAGACTGCTCCTGCTCACCACGACCGGCGCCCGTTCGGGCAAGCCCCACACCACCCCGCTCGGCTACCTGCCGGACGGCGGCGAGCGCATGCTGGTCATCGCCTCCGCCGGCGGGGCGCCGAGGAACCCCGCCTGGTACCACAACCTGCGGGCCAACCCTCGTGCCACGGTCGAGAGCGGCGTCTTCGTCTTCGACGTCGAGGCGGAGGTCCTGGAGGGGGCCGAACGGGACGCCGCCTTCGCCCGCGCCGTGGAGAGCGACCCCGGCTGGGCCGATTACCAGGCCAAGACGACCCGGATCATCCCCGTCGTCGCGCTGAAGGTGGTGCCGGGGCCGCCCCGGTCGACCGCGCCCTCCGGCGGGGCGTACCTCAAGCTGGTGCACGACGGCTTCCGCCGCGAGCTCGCGCTGATCCGCAAGGAGCTGGCCGACACCGGACGCCCCGGCCTGGGCGTGCAGCTGCGCGTCAACTGCCTGACCATGTGCCAGGGGCTGCACCACCATCACACCGGCGAGGACACGATGATGTTCCCGGCGCTGGCCGAGCGGCATCCCGCGCTCGCCCCGGTGATCGAGCGGCTGGCCGTGGAGCATGAGCGCGTGAGCGTGCTGGTGGCGGAGCTGAAGGAGGCCCTGTCGGGTGACGACCCGGTGCGGGTGCGCGCGGAGATCGAGCGGCTGACCGACGAGCTCGAAGCGCATCTGGCGTACGAGGAGGAGCAGCTCGTGCCGATCCTCGACCTGCCCTGACCCCGTTCAGGCCGAGGCGGACGCGCGTGCCGCCGGCGCGGCGGTGAGCCGCCGGGTCGAGACGGCGACGACGAGCCCGAGCGCGGCGTAGGCCGCGCCGAGCAGGCAGGCGGCCGGCCATCCCGCGAGGCTGTAGGCCCAGGTGGTGGTGATCGCGCCGAGCGCGGAGCCGAGGGAGTAGCAGGCCATGTACGCGCCGATGACCCCGCTGCTCCGGTCGGGACGCGCGGTGGTGAGCAGGTGCTGGCTGCTGACGTGCACGGCCTGCACGGCGAAGTCGAGCACGACCACGCCGGCGATCAGCAGCCACAACGACCACCCCGCCTGGGCGGTCAGCAGCCAGGAGGCGGCCAGCAGCGCCAGCGACCAGCCGGTGACCGAGGACGCCAGGCCCCGGTCGGCCCAGCGGCCGGCCCGGGCCGCGCCCAGCGCGCCGGTGAGCCCGGCGAGCCCGAACAGCCCGATCTCGGTGGTGCCGAGGTGCCACGGCGCGGCGCCGAGCGGCAGCGCCAGCCCGCTCCACAACGTGCCGAAGGAGGCGAACAGGAAGAACGCGATCAGCCCCCGGCTGAGCAGGAGCCGGTCCCCGGCCACCAGCCGGCCCAGCGACGACAGCGACCGGCCGTACGAGACCCGGGGACGCCGGACGTCGGCGTCCAGGACCAGGCGGGCGACGAACGCGAGCAGCACGCACGACGCGGCGATGACCAGGTAGACCGCCCGCCAGTCGGCCAGCTCGCCGAGCAGGCCCGCGACCATCCGGACCCCGAGGATCCCGGCCACCACGCCCGAGGTGACCGTGCCGATGTTGCGGCCGCGCTCGGCGGGCGGTGAGACGGCGGCGACGTAGGCCACCGTGACCTGGACGACCACGGCGAACAGCCCGGCGAGGGCCAGGCCCGCGATCGCCAGGCCGCCGCCGGGCGCGACGGCGGCCACCCCGGCGCCCACCGCCGTCAGCAGCAGGTGGGCCGTGATGAGCCGGCGCCGGTCGAACAGGTCGCCGAGCGGGACGAGCAGCACCAGCCCCGCCAGATAGCCGATCTGCCCGGCGGCGACCAGCCGGCCCAGTGATCCGTCCGCCAGCCCGAGGTCCCGGCCCGCGGCCTGGAGGACGGGCTGGATGCCGTAGACGGGCGACACGGCCACCGCGCACACCAGCGCGAGCACGATCCGTTGCCTTCCGGTCAGTCCTGGCGACATGTCACTCCCCGATTAGTTTCAATATGCAACCGATCGGAGGCTAGGGCATAATGGTTTCGAATTGCAACTGATCGGAGGGTTCAGTGGACGTCACACTCGCTGCGGGAAACGCCTGGACCGACCCGGCCTGCCCGGTCGCGCGCGCCGTCGACCTGGTCGGCGACCGGTGGAGCCTGCTGATCGTCCGTGACGCGATGGACGGCGCCACCACCTTCACCGAGTTCCACCAGCGGCTGGGGATCGCCCGCAACATCCTCACCGACCGGCTCCGCAAGCTGGTCGAGCACGGCATCCTCGACAGGAGCGCCGCCGACGGCAGGCGGCACGCCTACCGGCTCACCGAGGCCGGGCGGGACCTCTTCACCGCCGTCGTCGCCCTGCGCCAATGGGGCGAGCGCCACGCCTTCGCGCCGGACGAGCCGCACTCCGTCCTGGTCGACGGCCAGGGGCGGGAGCTGCCCCGGCTGCACCCGCTCGGCCAGGACGGCACGCCGCTCTCCGCCGAGACCTCCCGCGTGCGGAAGACCGCCGCGTCCGGCTAGACCCGTTCACCGCACATGTGGATCTTCGCAGCCTGCCGTCAGGACGCGATCACGGCGGGGTTTCCCTCGCTCCAGACGCTGGTGATCCTGCGGTGGGTGAACCGCCAGCCGTCCGGGGTGCGGCGCAGTCGGTCGTCGTAGCGACCCCCGGCAAGGAACTTCTCGCCATCGGGCAGACCGAGGCGGACATGCTGGGCTTGGTAGTAGCACGAGTGCTCGGCCTCGTCACCGTGCACTGTGGCGACATGGTTGCCGTTCAGGTGATGGGTGGCGTCGAATCGCTCCATGCTGGCGCTGATCCTGGCGATGATCGCCTCAGGTCCGCGGAGCCGTTCGCCCGAACCGCTGTACTCCCAGCAGGCGTCGTCGGTGAACAGCGCGCCCAGGGTCTCCCAGTCCCTGGCGTCCAGGGCCGTCGCGTACGCGATGACGGTGTCCACGATCGCGGTGCGGTCTGCGAGTTCCTGAAGCATGGGGCCACCTTCCGGCTTGGTGCACGATTTGATACGGAGTACATGATTGGTGACTGTCCAGCCCGGCGGAAGAAGGCACTTTCATGTCCCAGAGTCACATCGATGTGTCAGCCCTGGCCCGCGAGGCGTGCCCGGTCTCGGAGGTCCTCGATCACGTCTCCGGGAAGTGGAGCATCGGCATCCTGGTGGCCGCTGCGCAGGGTCCCGTCCGGTTCACGGAGCTGGAACGCTCGATCAACGGAATCAGCAGGCGCATGCTCACGCTCAAGCTGCGCAAGCTGGAGCGGGACGGCTTGCTCGTACGCACCGTCCATCCGGTCGTCCCGCCCAAGGTCGAGTACACGCTGACGGAGATGGCCCGGGAACTCCACAAGTCGCTGCTGGAACTCACCGACTGGGCCAAGCGAAACGGCGCCGCCGTCGCCGCCGCCCAGGCCGCCTACGATCACGAACACAAGGGTTGACGGCAGCCGCCGCCCAGAAGACTCCGTGCCCTTGACGGCCGGACGATCGTCCAGGTGCGGAGAACGGGGCTAGAGGCAACGCCGTTCAGTTAAGGGTGAGGGCGGTTCGTCAAGACCGGTGAACAAAACAGCGGAGCCGCTGTAGAAGAGGTCTGTCACTCCAAGACATC
>NZ_JBSFGJ010000381.1:0-9019 GCF_053596515.1 Nonomuraea sp. NPDC001684 | reverse complement strand
CACCCCCTGGCCGACGCCGATCACCATGGCCAGCGCGGTGGCCGTGTCGGCCGCCCACGCGTCCACCAGGCCGGCGGCGGGCCCGTGGAAGGCCAGGACCGGCGGGTCGCCGTGCAGGTTGGGCACCGCGCCGTGCCGCAGCAGGGCCCGGTTCAGCGCGGCCGGCGCGGCGGGGCTCGCGGTGAAGGCGGGCCGCAGCTCCTCGGCCACCCCGGCCAGCCGGTCGGCGTCGGCGCCGGTCAGCGCCCTGCTGGGCGTCCATCCATGCTGGACGAAGGCGGCGTCGAGGGCGGCGCGCCGGTCGGCCGGCGGCCCGGCGGGACGACCACGCACCTGGGTGACGGCCAGTTCGTTGACCAGCAGCACGGCCAGATCCACCCACCTACCGACATAACTGTCTATCTGGGACTGGCCGGTGATGCGCCACACGTCTGTCGTCACCGGCGAAGCCTACCTAGGCAGTGAGGTCGGGGAGGGTCACTCGAAGCCGGGGGCGGGTTGCCACAGGCTGATCTCGGTGCCCTGGTCGTCGGTGCAGGAGCAGCCGCGGCCGGACTTGCTCTCGTACACCTCGCCCGTCGTGCCGCCGAGCTCGCGCACCCGCTCGACGGCGGCGTCGATGTCCTCTACGTGGTAGTAGAGGTTGGGCTGCGCGGACGGGCCGCCGGCGCGCAGGCCCATCGGCACGTCGGTGTTGGTGACGTGCAGGTACCGCTCGTGCTCGCGCCTGAACTCCCAGCCGAACAGCGGCCCGTAGAAGGCCGCCGCGCGCTCCAGGTCCTCGACCGACAGGGTGTAGTAACCCAGCTGGACACTCATGCACGTCTCCCCGCAACAATTGCCGTTATCGTTAAGCATCAACACCATAACGGAAGCAGGCAAAGATTAACAACGACGTTAACGACCTGGACGCCACACTGGACGCCACGCTGGCCGCCCTCGCCGACCCCACCCGGCGCAAGGTGATCGACCTGCTGCGCGAGGGCCCGCGCCCGGCCGGCGAGCTGGCCCAGGCGGTGCGGATGAGCGCCCCCGCGCTCAGCAGGCACCTGCGCGTGTTGCGGGCCGGCGGCCTGGTGCGGGCGGAGGCGGGCGGCGAGGACGCCCGGCTGCGGCTCTACACCCTGCGCCAGGAGCCGTTCGCGGCGCTGCAGGCGTGGCTGGACCAGGTGCAGGCGTTCTGGGCCGAGCAGCTCGGCTCGTTCAAGGACCACGTGGAGCGCGGGCGGTGAGCGCGGTGCGGGCGGCGGTCGTCGTGCCGGTCGATCCGGCGACCGCGTTCCGGATGTTCACCGACGAGATCGACCAGTGGTACGTGCGCGGCCGCCACAGCTGGGTCGATCCCGCCCGCGCGGTGGCCATCCGCTTCCAGGACGGCTACCTGCGCGAGCTGTGGGACGACGGCGGCCACGCCGACCTGGGCCGGATCGTGCACTGGGAGCCGCCCCGCCGCCTGGTCTGGGCCGACCTGCTCAACCCGGGCGGCCGGATGGAGATCGAGGTGGCCTTCACCGCGGTCGAGGACGGCACGCGGGTGCTGCTCGAACACCGCGGCCTGGACACCCTGCCGCCGGACGTGGCCGGGCGCATCCGCCGCGGCTACTCCTGGAACATCGTGCTGGACTGGTTCGCCGCCCGATGGACCCGGGCGTGATACGCGGGCGTGATCAGCGGCGGCCGTACTTCTTGTGCACGGCCTGCTTGCTGACGCCGATCGCGTCGGCGATCTGCGCCCAGGGCAGGCCCGCCACCCTGGCCCGGCGCACCTGGACGGCCTCCAGGCGCTCGATCTCGCGCCGCAGCGCGGTGGTGGCGTGCAGGGCCAGCAGCGGATCGTCGTCCTGCGCCTGCCTCATCAGGGACGCCAGGTCGTTGGTCATGCCCTAACGGTAGTCCACGATCTCCCGCCGCTCAGCGGGTCATCGCGCGTCCAGGACCAGGCGGACGCCGAGGCCGATGAGCACGACGCCGGAGATCTGCTCCAGGCGGCGCCTGACGGCCGGGCGGCCGAGGAAGTCCCTGGCCCTGGCGACGGTCCAGATGAGCAGGCCGTACCAGACGGTGTCCACCAGCACCCACACGACGGCGAGGGTCACCAGCGTCAGCGGCACGTTCTGCCCGGCCGGCACGAACGGCGGCAGGAAGGACATCGCGAACACCGCGGCCTTGGGATTGGCCAGGCAGGTGCCGAGCCCCGACAGGTAGGACCCGCGCAGGCCGGCCACCGCCTCGACCTCCACCGGCGGGGTGCCCCTGCGCGCGTGCCACAGCGCCTGCGCGCCCATCACCACCAGCACGACCGCGCCCGTGACGCGCATGACGTCGTAGGCGACCTGCGAGGCCATCAGCAGCGCCGACAGCCCGAACGCGGCGGCCAGCCCCCACAGCAGGATGCCGGTCTCGTTGCCCAGCGCGGCGGCCAGGCCGGAGCCCCGGGAGCGGAGCGTCTGACGCAGGATGACGGCGGTGCTCACGCCGGGGACCATGGCCACCAGGAAGCACGCGCCGACGAAAGCCAGAAGGTACATGCTGGGCATGCTGACAGAGACGGCCGCCCGTTTCCCGCCATTTATCCGCTAGAGGTACAGCTTGCCGAGGCCGGCCACCGCCTCGGCCATCAGCGCCCGCAGCTCGGCCGGCTCCAGCACCTCGACGTCGGCGCCCATGCGCAGCAGCAGCCAGCGCGCGTGGGTGAGCGACTCGACCGGCATGGTGAGCGTGCGCCAGCCCTCGGGGTCGGGCTCGCCCGCCGCGGCCAGCGCCGCGGCGACCACGTCGGACCCCATCGTGTACGCCAGCAGGTCCTCCCGGCCGGGCGCCAGCCTGATGACGGCCTCGGCGGTGTACATGCGCTCGCGGAACTCCTTGGCGTACGCCCGCCAGAACGCCGCCAGCTCGAACCCCTCCGGCCTGCGGAACCGGCCCGGGAGCTGCTCGACGGTGAGGATGCGCGAGACCCGGTAGGTGCGCGGCGAGCCCTCGGGCGGGGCGGCGACCAGGTACCAGGAGCCGCCCTTGAGCACCAGCCCGTACGGGTGGATCACCCGGTCGACCTCCCGCTGCCCCCACCGGCGGTAGGTCATGTGCAGCGGCCGCTGGTCCCACACCGCCTCGGCCACGTCGCTCAGGTGCGGCACGTCGTCGGCCGAGCGGTACCAGCCGGGCACGTCCAGCAGGAAACGCTCGCGCATGCGCGAGGCGTGCGAGCGCGGCTCGGGCGGCAGCGCGGCCAGCAGTTTCAGCTCCGCGGTCGCCGCGACGTCGGCCAGCCCCAGCTCGGCGGCCGGTCCCGGCAGCCCGGCCAGGAACAGCGAGGACGCCTCCTCGGCCGTCAGGCCGGTCAGGCGGGTGCGGTAGCCGTCCAGGAGCTGGTAGCCGCCCGCCGGTCCGCGGTCGGCGTAGACCGGGACGCCGGCCGCCGACAGGGCCTCGACGTCCCGGTAGACCGTGCGGATCGACACCTCCAGCTCGGCGGCCAGCTCGGGCGCGGTCATCCGGCCCCGCGTCTGCAGCAGCAGGAGGAGGGAGAGCAGGCGGCTGGCACGCATACTCGTCATTGTATTGCGCACAATTTCGGTGTTTGTATGAACAGATGGAACGTTTGACCGCCATCATGAACGCCCTGCGCGCCCAGGACAGCGTCTCGGTGACCGAGCTCGCCGAGCGGCACGGCGTGTCGGAGATGACGATCCGCCGCGACCTGGACGAGTTGGCCCAGCAGGGCGTGGTCCGCCGGGTCAGGGGCGGGGCGCTGTCCCTGCTGCTGCGCGGCGAGGAGCCGCCGTTCGGGGTGCGCGAGCGGGAGGCGGTGGAGGCCAAGCGGCGCATCGGCGTCCAGGTCGCGGCGCTGATCGCCGACGGGGAGGCGGTCGTCCTGGACGGCGGCACCACCGTGCTGGAGGTGGCCCGCGCCCTGGCCGGGCGGCGGCTGACCGTGCTGCCGCTGGCGTTGCAGGCCGTCTCGCTGCTGGCCGCCGCGCCGCGGGTGCGCCTGGTGCTGCCCGGCGGCGAGGTCCGCAAGGGCGAGCTGAACGTCACCGGCCCGCTCGCCGAGAGCTCGATCGCGGCGCTGCGCTTCGACACCGCGGTGATCGGTTGCTGCGGCCTGTCGGCCGAGCACGGCCTGACCGCGCACGACCTGCCTGAGGTCGCGGTCAAGCGGGCGGCCATCGCCGCCGCCCGGCGGGTGATCGTGGCCTGCGACTCGGGCAAGTTCTCCCGTACGGCCTTCGGCGCGGTCTGCCCGATCTCCCGCCTGGACGTCGTGGTGACCGACGAGGGCGTGCCGCCCGAGCAGCGTGACGCGCTCCTCGCGGCCGGGGTGGACGTCAAGGAGGTCGGATGAGACGCGAACGGACGGCCGTCCACCTGCTGTTCTTCCTGGCCGGCCTGGCCATCGGCACCTGGACGGCCCGCATCCCCGCCATCAAGGAGGCCCTCGGGCTCGACGCGGGACGGCTCAGCCTGGCGCTGCTGGCCATCGCCGCGGGCGCCGTCGCGGGCATGACGACCGTCGGCCGCCTGGTGGACCGGTACGGCAGCAGCCGCGTCATGATCCCGGCGGCCCTGTTGCAGGGCGTGGTGCTGGTGCCGCCCGCCTTCGCCCCCGGCCTGGGCGCGCTGGCCGCCGCGCTGCTGGTCTTCGGGATCGTCCACGGCGTCCTGGACGTGTCCATGAACGCCAACGCCGTCGAGGTGGAACGTGCCTTCGGGCGGCCGGTGATGTCGTCCTTCCACGCCGTCTACAGCGTCGGCGGGTTCGCCGGGGCCACCACGGGCGGGCTGTTCGCGCAGGCCGGGCTGCCGCCGTCGGTGACGTTCGGGTGCGTGGGGGCGGTGATCGCCGTGCTGGCGGTGTCGGCCTGGCGGTGGGCGCTGCGCTCGACGCCCGCTCCCCTGCCGGCCGGCGGCTCGGGGTCCGGACGCCCCAAGGGCATCCTGTTCCTCGGCGTGCTGGCCTTCTGCTGCCTGGTGGGCGAGGGGGCAGCGGCCGATTGGAGCTCGGTCTACCTGCGCGAGAACCTGGCCTCCTCGGCGGGGTTCGCCGCCGCCGGGTACGCCGCGTTCTCGATCGCGATGACCGCGGGGCGGCTGGCGGGCGACCGGCTGGCCGCCCGGTTCGGGCCGGTGGCGCTGGTGCGGTGCTGCGGGCTGCTGGCGGCGGCGGGGCTCGGGCTGGCGCTGCTCGGCGGGGGGCCGGTGGCCGGGGTGGTGGGGTTCGGCTGCTTCGGGGCGGGGTTGTCATGCATCGTGCCGCAGGTGTTCTCGGCCGCCGGGCATCGGGATCCGGCCTTCGCCGGGCGGGCGCTGGCGCGGGTGGCGTCCGTGGGGTACCTGGGGTTCCTGTCGGGGCCGGTGATCATCGGGGCGGTGGCCCAGCTCGCCGGGTTGCCGCGGGCGCTGGCCGTACCGGCGCTGATGGCGGCCTTCGTCGCCCTGACGGCCCCCGCCCTGCGGTCTTAGGCATCCGATCGCGGGCGGCGGCGTGCCGGGGATCAGCCGAACTGCTGCCAGCCGAGCCTGATCACCATCGCCACCACCACGCACAACAGCACGACCCGGACGAACGCCGTGCCGCGCCTGATCGCCATCCTGGCGCCGACCTGGGCGCCGGCCACGTTGCACAGCGCCATGCCGAGCCCGAGCGCCCACTGCACGTGGCCCTGCAACCCGAACACCGCCAGCGCCCCGAGGTTGGTGCCCACGTTGATGATCTTCGCCGAGGCGGAGGCGGAGACGAAGTCCAGGCCGAGGATGGTGGTGAAGGCGATGATGAGGAACGTGCCGGTGCCCGGCCCCATGATGCCGTCGTAGAAGGCGATGCCCACGCCCGCCGCGGCCACCGCCGCCACCACCCGGCCGTCGGTCCGCAGGTGCGGCTGCGGCAGGGCGCCCATCGAAGGGCGCAACGTGACGAACGCCGCCACGCCGAGCAGCACCACCATCACGACCGGGCGCAGAACGTCGGCCGAGATCGCCGCCGCCGCCCACGCGCCCAGCCCGGCGCTCACCACGGCCAGCGCCGCACCCGGTAACGCCACCTGACGGTCGATCTTGGTCGAGCGCGCGTACGCCACGGCGGCCGAGGCCGTGCCGAACACCGAGGAGAACTTGTTGGTCGCCATGGCCTGGACGGGCGGCATGCCGGTCATCAGCAACGCCGGCAGCTGCACCAGCCCGCCGCCGCCCACGACGGCGTCGACCCATCCGGCGCCTGCCGCGGCCGCCAGCAACACCACAACCTGCTCCAGCGGCACGCCGCCCCCCCTACTCCCCCAGGAAACGCCCAGAACACTACAGCCCCCCTCCAACCACCCACCGCAGGCCACCCCCAACCCCGGCCTGTCACCTCGGCCCCCCGGCCCTCAGCCCAGTCCCCCACCCCGGCCCCTCACCTCGGCCCCTCCGGCCCTCAGCCCAGTCCCCCACCCCGGCCCCTCACCTCGGTCCCTCGCCTGCTCCGGTGCTGCGGTCAGGCGGCGAGGACGGAGGCCATGGCTGAGAACCGGAACCGGCGTGCCAGCTGCGCGACGCCGCGATCGAGGTGCCGGCCCAGGAGGGCGGCAGGGGCCTGACCCACCGGGCGATCGACCCGCGGCCGTGCCTGCCGGAAGGCACGGCCAAGAACTGCTTCGCCACCCGCGCCAACCTGGCCCTGCGCCTGCGCGCCCACGAGGCGGCGGGCCTGTCGGCGACCCGGCGTACCGCCGCAACGGTCACGATGTGCCTCGACACGGCCCTGACTACCTGCTCACCCAACCGGCCGAGACGCTGGCCGACTACGGCCTCGACGCCTTCCTGCGCGACCTCCTGCACACCGTCTACTCGCCGCGCGGGTGACCGGCGGGCGCCGTCCCGGCCGGGTAGGCGAGACTGGACCGGTGACGATCGAGAACGGACCGCCCGTGTCGAGCACCTCCATCGTGGTGCTCACGCTGGCGCGGCGGGTCGAGACGGAGCTCTCCGCCGAGCTGGCGCCGCTTGAGCTGACGATCAGCCGCCTGGGGCTGCTGGGACACATCGCCGGGGTGCCCGGCGCGTCCTTCAGCGACCTGGCCCGCATGTCGGGCATCTCGGTGCAGAGCGTGCACACGGCGGTCAAGGGGCTCGTTCAGGCGGGGCTGGTGCGCGACCGTACGGCGCGGGCGGGGTCGGCCTCGACCATCGAGCTCACCCCCGAGGGGCAACGCCTCCTGCGGGAGGCCGCCCAGGCCATCACCAAGGTCGACGAACGCCTCTTCGGCCCCGACGCCGACCCCGTCCAGCAACAGGTGGGCGAAGCGATCCGCACCGCCTTTCCCGCCCCCTGACCCCTCGGCCCCATGGCCCCGGGCGGGCCGAGATCGTTCAGGACGACCGGGCATGGTCCTGCCGAGCAACGCCATGTCGTACGGCACGACTGGCCGCGCCCGCGCCGGACCCACGCAGCGGTGAGCACGCGGTCGGCGACCGTGGCACACGCCTGCTTGAGGTGACGACACAGAGCAGCTCGTTGCCTCCAGCCGGATAGATCGTGACCGGGCGCAACTTAAAGTTACTAACCGTGATATTCGCTAACTCTAAGTGGCTGTCTTGTGTAACGGCAGCCACGATGACCACGACACTGGCCCTCGTGCCGACCGTCGCGCAGGCGGCGCAAGGGAGCCAGACATTCGGCTACACCGGAGCTCCGCAGACCTTCACAGTCCCCGAAGGAGTGTGCGAGCTGATCGTGGACGCCTTCGGCGCCGCGGGCGGCACCGCCGTCTACGGATCTCCCGGCGGGCGAGGCGGTGAGGTCAGCGGCACCGTACGGGTGAATCCAGGAGACGAGCTGACGATCGACGTCGGCGGCGCGGGCACGGGCGGGAACCTCGACACCGGCGAGCCTGCGGCGGGAGGCTACGGCGGAGGCGGCCGGCCCGGCGGCTTCCAGGAGGACCTCAGACCCGGCAACGGCACCAACGGCGGTGGCGGAGGCGGCGCGACGACGATCACCCTCGGCACCCAGCCGCTCATCATCGCCGGCGGCGGTGGCGGCGGCGCCGGCAGCTTCGCCAGTGGGACGGAGGGGCAAGGCGGCGACGGCGGCCAGAACGGCACCAACGGCGCCACTCCGAACCAGCCTGGCGCCGGCGCAGGCGGCTCCTCGGGCGGCAACGGCGGCGCAGGCGGCCCCGGCGGGCAGCCCGTGGCCGACTTCGACCTTCCCGGTCTTCCCGGCGGCGACGCTCAAGGACGCACCGGCGGGGACGGCGCCGTCAACCTCGCCGACCCGCACATGGGCTCGGGCGGCGGCGGTGGCGGCGGCGCACAGGGTGGCGGCGCCGGCGGCTCCTCCTCCGCCAGCACCCTGTACGGCGGCGGCGGTGGCGGAGGGTCGAGCCTCGGCCCCGCCGGAGCCACCTACACCACCGGCGTCCGCGAGGGCAACGGCGAGGTCACCCTCTCCTACGACACCGAGTCGTGCGGCGTCCCGCCCACGCCGGAGCCGTGTCCCAAGGAGAAGCTGAAGGTGGACAAGGTCGCCGACCGGACCAAGGTCTCCGTCGGCGACCAGGTGCACTATCGCATCCGCGTCACCAACACCTGCGACAGGACCTTCCTCGGCGCCACCGTCACCGACGACCTGACCGATGTGCTCGACAACGGCTCACTCACGGGACCGATCCGGGCCACGACGGGAACCGTCCAGCGCTCCGGCGACACCCTGGTCTGGACCGGCGATCTGACCCCAGGCCAGACCGCCACGATCACCTACACGGTGATCGCCCGCGCGCCCGGTTTCCTGCGCAACATGGTCTCCTGGCACTGCAAATCGTCTGAGGCCCTCATGAACTGCACCGACAGCACCATCGTGAAGGTCTTCCACAAATCACCACACAAACCACGACCCTGGTAACTGTCCCACGTCCCAAGGGGGTCCAGGCGTGGCCTGCGGCCCCCTCTCCTTCGCGTGCCAAGGCCGGAATACAGACCCCAAGATTGACGCCCACGCGGCCGCCGCCCCGGCCTTCGGGGCGGCAATCAGCGAGCAGGT
>NZ_JBSFGJ010000380.1:0-9068 GCF_053596515.1 Nonomuraea sp. NPDC001684 | reverse complement strand
CATATGTGTATCTCTCCCAGCATTGGACGCGGCCGCGCGGCGGCGCCTCTGGCGGCTCCCCCCGGTTCGAGCGCCGTCCCCGGATTGACCAGGCCGCGGACGACGGTGCTCGGAGCGAATTGCCAGGTGCACAGCGTTGTGCCGTAACGGTTGGGAAGCTGTCGTTCAACCCTCAACGATCGAGAGGCGAACGGGACACACCGTAACGATCGCCGTGATCAGCGGTAAAGGGGCTACAGGCACTCAGAGTGACACCCGCCGTGAAACATTGGGGCATAACAATCATGTAAAGAGGGTGAACCGAAACCAGGGGAGATGCGTCCCGACCGTCCCGGTTCAGGCGATGATGCGCCAGGACTCCTCTTCCTCCGCCGGCTCGTACACGGCCAGCAGCACCGCTTCCCCGCGGTCCGGGGAGGAAACGCCGCGCTTCCGCATCTCCTTCTTCGACTCCACCACGCTGTGGCCGGACGAGCGGGTGGACAGCTTCGGCGCCGAAAGCTGCCCGGCCGTCATCTCGTCCACGCGCAACCTGATCCGGGTGGTGCCGTACTCGTCCGGCCGGACGAGTGCCCGCATCGCCAGCCACATCACGTCGCGCTTCAGGAACGGGCGCAGCGTCGGCTCGTCCGGCTCCCGGCCGGGGGACTCCGACACCAGCACCGGCACGATCTCCGCGCCGTGCTCGCCCTCCCGCCCCCACGCCGCCAGAAGCCCCGCGACGCCCCACCCGAGGCCGTTGCCGTCCACCTTCACCCGCACCGGGAGAGGACTGCCGAGAGCCTGCGCAAGCGCCTCCGCCCGCCGGATCTCCGCCAGGATGACGCCGGCCACGGCGACGGGGTCGGCGTTCTCCGGCCCGCTCGACGTGTGCTCGACCGTGGCCAGGTCGCCCACGAGCCTGGCCACCACGAGCTCGTCGCCGCCATCCGACGCGACGTCGACGCCGAGCCGCACCCACGCCCCCGACCGGACCAGCCAGTCGCTGGTCTCGTCGGCCAGGCCAAGGTCCCGCAGCCGCCACCAGCCCTCCCGCAGCTTGGGCTCGTCCATCTCGACGGCGGCCTCCACCCAGTCCGCGGGGATGACGACGTTCGTGAGCCCCTTCGGAAACTTGGCGTGGATCTTCGCCCGCACATAGTTGCTCTTGGGCCCGTGGACGCGCGTGGTCCGGTCAATCCACGCCTTGTCCACCATGTGCTTGGCGGGGGTGTGGCCGCCGCCGGGGCAGGACTGGCACTCCCCGAAGTCCTCCCCGGTCAGGTTCGGCGTCGAGAACGCCGAGATCGGGATCGTCTCCACCTCCGGGTCGGCGCACAGCCTCTCGAACCAGGTGTTCACCTCGTCGGTGGGCGGGTTGCCGATCGCGATCATCCTCGCGCCCTCGCCGACGAGCAGACCGGCCAGGTTGTTGCCGATCGTGTGCGCGATGCCGCCGGCCTCCTCGACCACGAGCAGCAGGTTCGCGGCGTGGATACCCTGCACGGCCGCCTCGTTGTGCGGGGCGGCGGCGATCCCGTACGCCACCACCGTGTCGAGGCCGCTCGCGTCCGGCAGCTTGTACTGGGCCATGTCGATCGTGCCAGGCAGCCGCGCCCGGGTGTGCGCGGCCCGCACCTCCGGCCAGAGCTGGCGGGCGACCTGCCGCCACAGCGGCGCGAGCGTCACCACGGTGTTGGTGCCGACCGGATAGACGAGCGACGCCCACAGCACGAGCTGCCCGCACGAGAACGTCTTCGAGCTGCCGAAGCAACTCGGGACGGCGACCTGCTTGTGCTCGGTGAGCGCGGTCATGAACCGGCGCGGCACCGACCACACCGCCGCGCCGAGCACCTGCTCCACGAACCCGACCGGATCGTCCTGCCAGACGGCAAACGACGTGCCAGCGACACGGTACGCGGCCGCGTATACCTGCCGCGCCTCGGCCTCGGGCAAGTCCTCCAGGACCAGCCGCCTGTCCTCCGGCGGCAACGTCATCAGCTCGATGAACATGTTGTTCGCCAGGATCGAGCGCGGGTCGCCTGGCGGGTTGATCTCGGACGGGAGGGTCAACGCCACGGCGTTCCCCCGGGCGTGGCCGCCCCGGGCGCGGACAGCTCGGCGGCACCTGTGCCCGTTTTGGGCATCTGGTGGCGGGAGCGGGCGCACGCCCGGGAACCGGTGATCACGGCCCGGCATGATGAAGCTCCGGCGGACTACCGTCCAACCGGGGCCAGGGTGAGGGAATACAACCGGCCAGGCCACACCGCGACGATGTAGCGTCGAGAGCGGAGGGGAGTATCCCTAAGCGACGGCGCTCGACACTAAAGGTGCCTGCACCACGTGCGAGTCACCCGGGCCCGCCGGTCATGTCCGCGCATGCGCGGACAGGCGGGAGAGACCTCCAGCACATCAGGCATGCCCTGGATGTGCTGGACCCCCCTCCAGGGCCTCCCAGCTCATCCAGGCAAGAGCTGGTAGGGAGCCCCGCGGTGACCATCACCGACTTCTTCGAGCACTTCGCCTCGACCCTCGCGTCCATCGCTGCCATCACTACAGCGGCGCAGGAGATCATCCGCAGACGAAGGCGCAAGAACCACAACGACGACCAGGGCGACGACCTGGAATCCTGACCAGGGGCCCGGAACGGTGAAGCCCCGGCGGACCAGCGTCCGACCGGGGCCCGTCATCGTCCAGCGGCTACTTGAAGATCAGGCCAGCCTCGCGCACCTTACGCTCGATCTCGGCCACAAGCTTCGGCCCAAGACCGGGCACCGTCCGCAGGTACTGCTCGCCGAGATACAGCAGCCCCCGCACCGACTCAACGCCCACCTCCTTCAGCGGCCGCACCGCGCGGGCCGGCACCACCGCCGACACCGGCTCACCGAGCAGCTGCTCCACGCCGCTCGCCTTCGCGGCGAACTCAACCGGCTCGAACCAGCGGCTACCGGCCGCGTCAACGACGTGCGACGGAAGCTCGTCGCCCCGGTCCTGCCAGGTCCGCACCCGGGTCTTCGCCTGGTCGTAGGTGAGGCCGAGCAGCGCGGCCATCCCGGCGAGGTTGCGCCGCCCCGCCTCGTCGTAGCCGCGGCTCACCGCCTCGTCCCGGCCGACGTACTGGTCCCACCAGTCGCCGAGTTGACGCGGGTCGTACAGGTCAACGCCGCCGTACTCGTCGGTGGAGGCGAACTCCATGCCGTTCTTGCGGGCGGTGCGCAGCCGCTCCAAGAGGTAGGAGTAGGAGACGCCGGAGCTCTCAGCGAACTCCGGCAGCGTCACCCACCCCAGCCTCAGGCGGTCCCACCAGGCCGGGAACACATTGGGGTCGGCCATTAGCACGCGGCTGCCGACCCGCGACATGCCCTCGGGCTCGCCGCCCGCGAGCCGGACGGCGGCGACGCGCTCCAGGAGCCGCTCGACGGTCACGCCCAGCCGGTCGGCCATCGCAGGAAGGGGGATCATCCCCGCCGTCTCAGCGCGCTCCTCGCCGGCGTCAGGCATGTCCTGGTCGGGGGTGTAGCCGCGTTTGGCCGCCTCGTCCAGGTCGGTGCCGACCATCGTGGCCGACAGGCCGGTCTCGCGCGCGATGTCGGCCTTCGTCAGCGGCTCGCCGTCGACGCGGGCTTGCGCGAGCTGGAGCACGCCCCGGATGCGGCGCTCGCGCGCCTTCTCCTCCTCCAGGGCGAAGTCGCCGATCTGGGTGACCCGCTCCTTGACGACGGCCTTGGCCTCCTCCAGCGACGTGATGTGCATCTTCTGGGCGGTTGTCTTCAGGCGGGAGACGTTGGGCGCCTTCTTCAGCACCTTGTACAGGTCGACGCGGTTGATGCCGGCGATGCGGCTCAGTGGCGCGACCTTCTTCTGGTCGTACAGGTGGTAGAGGATGAAGACGCCGAGGTTCCGCTTGTGGGCGGCGTCGTCCTGGCGGGTGCGGGCGGCGGTCACCTCGTCGTGGGCGTCCTTGACGGTGGCTGCGAGGTGCTTGAGCGGTGCCGGTAGCGTGCTGGTGCTCATGGTGGCTGGGTCCTTACTGGTTCCTGGGGCTTACATCCTCCCGCTCAAACGATCGCGCGGGCGTGTGCACACCTGCACACATCTGCGAGTGTAGGGCATCTTTATGATCCTGTGAACTCCTATTGGGCGTTCTCCTCCCGAGCGCGGCCCCAGCCCCAAGGTGAGGTGATCGTCGCAGGTCACTGTGCGCGACGGCGTTATCCGCCGAGGGTCGGTTTCGGTCCGAGCGTTTGGGGATGAGTCAGGCGCGCAGCCGCTCGACAACACTGAGAGCCCAGTGTCTATACCTTGCTCGCGACCACCATGTAGTTCTCGGCCTCAAGATCGAACGTGCTCACTTCCGTCCGGAGTCCGACCCGGTGCAGCTCGACTTCGAGTTCCTCGTACCGGTAGGGCCAGCAGGACAGCAGTTCCGAGCGGACAAGAACCAGCCCAGTCGCATCAACTTGCGCGATCGCAATCTCGATGTGGTGCTCCTCCTCCCAATGCGGCGCAATCTCCCAGCGGTAGACCACGACGGCATCGCGACCGTTCCGGCGGACGAGTCGGTCACTGATGTCCAGCCGGGAACCTCTGGCCCTCACGAGTTCCCAAGTGCGGGATGTGAGCACCAAGCGCCCGCCAGGGCGCAGAAGCCGTGACATCGACTCCAGAGCAGCACCCCTGCCTGTCGCGCCCGCGGCATGGTGAAGCGAGTTGCCAACGCAGAACACCATGTCGAACGTGTCGTCCTCGAAATGGTCGGGCAACTCTTCCCAGTTCGCCCGCATGGCCCGGACGGATGCCCCGAACTCCTCAGCCAACTCTGCAGTCCGACGAACCATCGCTTCGCTTGCGTCAGTCGCGACCACCTGCATGCCACGACCGGCGAGGCCAACCGCCAACTGTCCGGTTCCGCACGAACAGTCGAGGACGTGAGCGTTCGACGGCAGGAGACTGAGGACGTCACCGAACGACGCAGCGAACTCGGCTGGAGGCAACTTTGCATCCGAGATGAGCCATTCGTACACCTCGGCAAGCACGTCATAATCCGTCACAACCACTACCTCCGTCACGCGGCAGACTCACGGCGGGACGTCAGTCCATCATCGGAGCAAGCCGGGCACCAATGGTTTTCGCAAGGACAACCCGCCCGCGCATGCCGCGGATAGCGCGAGCTGATCCGTGTCATTCGCCGTGGTGTCCGGCGCTTCGGAACTATCAACACGTCCGAACTTGATACCCAGCGTGTCCAGTAGTCCGGGAGCCCCCGGTTACGCCGGGTCGCCTTGGGACCAGGGACATGCTCGGGAGCGGCGGGCCTATTGCCTCGGCTCGTCGCTCGACGCGCTGGTGATCAGTGGCTTGCCCTGGATGCCCGTGCCGCTGACGCGGCAGGCGCGACACTGCCGGTAAATTTTCTTGCTGGTCGGCCCGCCACAGGTCTCGCAGTTCCCCTTGGCATTGACTGCCCGGCGCTCTCGGGCATGAGCGTCTCGGCACTCAGGCGCACAGTAGTTGGACACCCGGACATGGGACTTCTGCAGCGTGAACTCCGTGCCGCAGCGCGTGCAATTGACGGTCTTCCGCTTGGAAGCATCGGTGCACTCCCGGCTACAGAACCTCGTCGAGGATGTCGTCTTCTCCGCTGAGAACTTCATGCCGCACTGCTCACACACCCGTTCTCGGGCGGCGCGCAGCCAGGCTCCCCGGCACCGAGGCGAGCAGAACCGCCGCTTCAGGTGCTTCCACGAGGCATACGTAGGGCACTTCTTGCCGCACTGCCCGCAGGTGTAGGTCGGCCTCTGGACGACTCCCACCCGGTAGACCAGCACCTCGGTGCGGGCATGCTCGAGGAGCCCAGGCACATACTCCTTGCGCCCGCTCACTTCCACGACCTGATCATCATCTGCCCAGGCCGCCTCATTAAGTCCGTCCAAGATCAGCTTAAGCATGTTGTCGACGTCGCGGCGCTGCCTAGTCGAGGCGAAGAACAACGCGACCACGCCGTAAGTGTTGTCCGAGTCTGGCTGATGCAGTGGTGCTGCACGCCGGAACTCGCGTGCTACGGCTTGCTCAGCTTGGTGGGTTTTTTCAGGGGTGTAGACGCGGGTCTTGCTTCCTCGGCCGGTGAAACGCGGCCTCGCCTTGGAGACGGGTTCGCCCTCGATGGTGAAGCGTGCGACCGCTTGGAGGTCTCGCAGTTCTCGGATCAGGCCGAAGAATGCGGCCTCGTCGCCGGCCTCGGAAACCATGCTGATGGTCATGCGGATGCTCCTGTTCGAGATGGATGATTCGCGGGCGGCGGAGCCAGGGGCGCGGGTGCGCCATCGAGCCGGTTAGGCGGACTGCTAGATCGGTACTTTCCGCGCGCAAAGGACTTAGGAAGTCAGGCGGCGCGGGTGCGCCGCTTTTTGGCCTGGTAGAGGTCTTGGCGATGCAGGTTCTCGGCCTGCTGGCACGGCACGCACAAGGGTTGGCCCGCCCTGCGGTGCCGGCTGGCGGTGGTGTGGGTGGCGGTTTCGCCGCCGGTCACGCACTTGGCCTTGCGGGCGGCCTTGGCGACCTGCTGGCGTGCGTCCGGGATGGGGCGGCCGTCCTCGTCCCAGGTGATCCACTCCAGGAGCCGGGTGACCGGCTGGTCGACGGGGACGATCGCGGCCAGGATGTACGGGAGCGCGTCGCGCTGCTCGTGGGGGAGCGCCTGGACGAAGTCGCGGCAGGTGTCGGCGTCCTGGTCGCGGATCATCACGGCCAGGGTGAGGGCGGCCTCCAGGGTGCGTTCGCCGAGTTGCTGACGCTGCCGGTCGGTCAGCGGCGCGGGGGTGGCGGGCACGGCGGGGGGCTCCTCGATCACGGCAGTCGGGGTGGGGGCGGGGGAGCGGGCAGCGGACCGGTAGCGCTCGACAGTCCGCCGGGACGTGCCCAGCTCCCGGGCGATGACATCAGCGGTCACGCCGGGCCTGTCCAGTTGGAGGAACCGCCGGTAGCGCTCGGAGGGCGGGCCGCTGGTGGGCGGCGCCACCACCGTGGCGGTAGCGCCGCGCACCATGGCCGTGCTACCTGGCGGCCGGGGCAGGCACGCTCAGGCGGAACACCGCGTCACCGCAGGCGCACACCACCTCCGGCCAGCGCGAGTCGTGCGTCCACCCGCCGTGCTCGCCGTGGCCGGCGGCGTCGAGCAGGTCCCACACGATGGCGGGGTCGAGCTCGACCGTCTGCGCGGCCGGGTGGACGACGACGTCGCGGGCGGTCCCCTCGATCTGGCGTGCCTGCCGGGCGTCCACGACGAGGTTGAGGTCCCCGAGGTCTGCGGCGACCGCCGACAGGGCGGCGTGGAAGTGGAGCAGGTGCGACTCGCGTCGCTCGGCGTCCTGCGGGGTGCCGTCGTGGCCGTTCTCCAGGTCCGTGGCGATGGCCAGGTTGGCGAGGGCGAGTTCCTCCAGGTGGGAGTTCTCCGGCGTGCCCGGCATGGTGGCCGTGACGGCGTAGTCGGCGAGGCGGGGCAGCTTGACGCCGTGGGGGAGCGGCAGGAGGAGGACGGCGTCGCCGTCGTTGTGGTCGGGAGCGTTGATCGTGACGGTGGTCATACGGGGGCCTTCTCTTCCTGGGGGTTACTGATGGATGGCGTGCGCCAACGCGTTTCGCAGACACGCCGTTGCACGTTTTGAAGTGTAGGGCATATTTATGTCCTCCGCTACTAGGTCGTTGAGGCTCTCCCCGACAAGAGGCTTGGAGGGAAGCACATCCAGGCGCTTACGTCGCATCCACGCCCAGAGAAAGATCACGAATAGACCCAAACCGGACAAACAGGGATTACGTCATTACGTTTCGTCATTTCGTTACGTTGCGCAAACGAAATGACGAAACACGGAATGACGAAAAGGGCGGCCGACGCGCCGCACGGTCGGGCTGACAAGAGACCATGAACCACGCCAGGATGGTCGGCATGACCGAGCCCGGCGCCATCGCCGACGCGAAGACCTGCAACTTCCCGGACTGCCCGAACCCCCCCGAACCCGGGGACGGGAAGCCCGGTCGCGACCCCGGATACTGCGCACAGCACGACCGGCATTCCGCCTACCGGGAGAAGCTACGACGCCGCCGGGAAGCGGCCCGCGCCGCAGGAGAGCAGATCCCCGACGACCTCGGACGGCCGGTCACCATCTCCACCGCCCGCGCCGCCGAGATCCAACGCACCACGGTCGAACGCATCGAGGCCCTGACCGGCGACCTGCAACGGATCGTCGCCGAACTCCAAGTCGCCGGCGACCCAGAAGCCGCCGCGACCGAGGTGGACAACATCCGCACCGAGGCGGCCGAGCAGGTCGCTGCGGCCGACAACCGCGCCCAGCAGGCCGAGCAGCGGGCGCGCACCGCAGGCGAGCGCGCTCGCACGGCTGTCGCCGAGCGGGAAGAGGCCGACGCCGTCGCCGAAGACTCGCTACGCCGGGCCGACGAGGCGACCGCCCGTGCTGAGCAGGCCGAGCAGACGACGGAGCTTGCCCGCGCTGAAGCGGATCGGGCAAAAGAGCAGGCCGAAGCCCTGGTGGCCGAGTCGCTGCGTCATGCCCAAGAGCAGATCGAGCAGGCTGAGCAAGACGCGGCCGCACAGGTACGCGCCGCCCAAGAACAGGCCCAGGCCCGCGTCCAGGAGGCCCAGGCCGCCGCCGACGCCCAGATCCGGACGGTGCGGGAGGAGACCGAGCGGCAGGTCGCGCATGCCCGCGAGCTGGTCACCGACGCGAAGGAGCGCGCCGAGGCCGACGTGGCACAGGCCCGCGCGGAGGCCGCCCAGGTGCGGCAACGCGCCGACGCCGACGTACAGCAGGCCCAGGCCGACGCCGCCGCAGCCCGCACCGAAGCCGAGCAGACCAAAACGGCGGCCGCCGCCGACGTGCGCGCCGCCCGCGAGCAGGCCGCCCGCGACGTCCAGGCCGCGCAGCTCGCGCAGGCCCGCGCCGAACAGGGGCAGGAGGACGCCCGCCGGGCGCTCGAACGCGCCGAACAAGCGGCTGAGCGGGAACGGGAGACGCTGCTCCGATCGCACCAGGCCGAGATCAACGCGCTCACGGCCGCCGGCGACGCGCACGCCC
>NZ_JBSFGJ010000379.1:0-9070 GCF_053596515.1 Nonomuraea sp. NPDC001684 | reverse complement strand
GACCCCGCGGGCGGCGGCCTGTCCGGGCTGGCCCGCCGGGTCCTGGCGCTCGACGGCGCGTTCACCGTGGACAGCCCGCCCGGCGGCCCCACGAAGATCGTCGCCACGCTGCCCAAGGAGCCGCCGTGCGGCTGATCCTGGCCGACGACTCCGTGCTGCTGCGCGAGGGCCTGACCCGGTTGCTCGCCGAGGCCGGGCACGAGGTCGTCGCGGCCGTGGGCGACGCGCCCGCGCTGCTGGCCGCCGTCGCCGATGACCGGCCCGACGTGGCGGTGATCGACGTGCGCATGCCGCCCGGCCACAAGGACGAGGGGCTGCGGGCGGCCCTGGAGATCCGCGCGCGGTGGCCCGAGGTGGGCGTGCTCGTCCTGTCCCAGTACGTCGAGCCCCACTACGCCGCCACCCTGCTGGCCGGGCCCGCCGAGGGGCTCGGCTACCTGCTGAAGGACCGGGTCTCGGAGGTGGCCGACTTCCTCGACTCGCTCGACCGCGTACGCGCCGGCGGCACGGCCTTCGACCCCGAGGTGGTGCGGCGGCTGCTGGCCCGCACCAGCCACGCCGACCCGCTGAGCCGGCTCAGCCCGCGCGAGTCCGAGGTGCTGGCGCACCTGGCCCAGGGGCTGGTCAACGCGGCCATCGCCGAGCGCCTGCACGTCTCGGCGTCCACCGTGGAGAAGCACGTCAACGCCATCATGGAGAAGCTCGACCTGCCGCGCGACACCGGCTACAGCAGGCGGGTGCTGGCGATCCTGCGCTACCTGGAGGGCTGACCCGGGCCGGCGTTCACACGTCGACCACGCGCGGCAGCGCCGGCGGGTTCGGCCGCGGCCGCCACTCGCGCGGATAGCCGAGCGAGACCTCCATGAACGGCACGCCGTCGTGGTGGGTCAGGCGCGGGATGTGCAGGTGGCCGTACACGACGGCGGCGGCGTCGTATTCGAGGTGCCAGCGGGCGGTGCGCTCGGTGCCGCACCACTGCGCGAACTCCGGATGGGTGAGCACCCGCGTCGGCTCGCGGACCAGCGGATAGTGGTTGACCAGCACGGTCGGCAGCCCCGGCGGCCGGGCGGCCAGCCGCGCCTCGGTGTACTCGACCCTGGCCGCGCACCAGGCGTCCCTGCCGGGGTGGGGGTCGGGGTGGAGCATGACCTCGTCGGTGCAGACGATCCCCGCGTCGTAGGCCGTGCGCAGGGCCTCCTCCTTGGTCGTCGCGCCCTCCGGACGCCAGGTGTAGTCGTACAGGACGAACAGCGGCGCCACCGTGACCGGGCCGCGCGCCCCCTCCCACACCGCGTACGGGTCCTCCGGCGTGAGCACGCCGAGATCGCGGCAGAGCTCCACCAGGTACCGGTAGCGCTCCTCGCCGCGCAGCCGCACCGGGTCGCGGGCCGGCGTCCACAGCTCGTGGTTGCCGGGCGCCCACACCACCCGCGCGAACCGGTCGGCCAGCAGCCGCAACGCCCAGGCGATGTCCGTCGTCAGCTCGCCGACGTCGCCCGCGACGAGCAGCCAGTCGCCGTCCGACCCGGGGCGCAGCTCCTCGACGAACGCGCGGTTGTCGGGATGGTGCACGTGCAGGTCGCTGACGGCGAGCAGGCGGGGAGCGGTGATCACGTCTCGGATCGTACGCCGCCCGCGCCGCGACGTGGCGCGGGGTCCACCGGCAGGTTGATCATCCCGGCGGCGGGTAGGTACGTCACCTGCCCGCACCCGGAAGAGGACCGCCATGACGACCGCGCCGACCCTCGTGCTCTCCGACGGCCGCGCCATGCCGCGCCTGGGCCTCGGCACCTGGCCGATGGACGACCGCCAGGCCCATCAGGCCGTCGGCCACGCCCTCTCGCTCGGCTACCGGCTGATCGACACCGCCGCCAGTTACGGCAACGAGCGCGGCGTGGGCGCGGCGGTCGCCGAGTCGGGCGTGCCGCGCGAGGAGCTGTTCGTCACCACGAAGCTGCGCGGCGCCCAGCACGGCTACGACCTGGCGCTGCGCGGGTTCGAGGAGAGCCGGTCCCGACTCGGCCTCGACCACGTCGATCTCTACCTCATCCACTGGCCGCTGCCCGGCCACGGCCTGTTCGTCGACACCTGGAAGGCGTTCGTCCGGCTGCGCGAGGAGGGGCTGGCCCGCTCGATCGGCGTCTCCAACTTCACCCCGGAGCAGATCGAGCGGGTGGTCGACGCCACCGGCGTGTGGCCCGCGGTCAACCAGGTCGAGCTGCACCCCGGCTTCCCGCAGCCCGGCCTGCTCGCCTGGCTCACCGGGCACGGCGTGGCGACCGAATCGTGGAGCCCGCTCGGCGCCGGCGGCAAGCTGCTCGACGACCCGGCCGTCACCGAGGTCGCCGCCGCGCACGACCGCACCCCCGCCCAGGTCGTGCTCCGCTGGCACGTGCAGCTCGGCGCCGTGCCGATCCCCAAGTCGGCCGACCCCGGGCGGATGCGCCACAACCTGGAGGTCTTCGACTTCGAGCTGTCGGCCGAGGAGATGGCGCGCATCTCGGCCCTGGGCGGCGGCGGCAGCCGCCTCGGCGGCGACCCCGACCACCACGTGGAGCTGTAACCCCCGAGAGCAGCCCCGTCAGCGTTCGTAGACGATCCTGCCGTCCACCATCGTCATCGCGACCGGCACCTCGGGCAGGTCGGCCGGGTGCGCGTCCAGCAGGCTGTCGTCGAGCACGCACAGGTCGGCGACCTTGCCCGGCTCCAGCGAGCCCTTCCACGACTCCGCGCCCTCCTGCCAGGCCGGGGTGCTGGTGTAGGCGCGCAGCGCCTGGTCCAGGGCGAGCCGCTGGTCGCGCGCGCCCTCGACGGCCCACCGGGTGGCGGCCGCGGCCACGCCGTGCCGCCAGTCGGGGGTGAGCATGGGGGCGTCGGAGCTGAGGCTGAGCCGTACGCCGGCGGCCAGCGCGTCCCGCACCGGCCAGGCGTGCCCGAGCGCGGCCTGGCCCAGGGCGTCGCGCAGCATGGGGGAGGCGGCGGCGGCGATGCCCGGCTGGGTGGTCAGGCCGATGCCGGCCGCGGCCATCGTCTTGAGGGTGTCCGGATGCAGGACGTCGCCGTGGACGAGGTAGTGGCGCCGCCCGGGGGCTCCGGCCAGGGCGCGGGTGACCGTCCGGGTCGCGCGGCTGCCGGTGGCGTGCACCGCGACCTGGTGCCCGGCCGCGGCGGCGGTCTCGATCATGGTCGTCAGGGCGGTCTCGCGCTCGTCCTCCGAGCCGCCCTCGACCAGCGGGGCGCCGTGCGTGCCGTCCTCGTACGGCTCGTCGCTCCAGGCCGTGCGCATCGGCGGGATGCCGTCGGCGAAGATCTTCACCCCGGCCACCCTGAACCAGCCCGGCACCTCGGCGGGCGGCGTCAGGTCGCGCAGCCCGGCGACCAGGTCGGGCAGTGAGCTGCGCCCGTCCACCTCGGCGAACAGCAGCAACGCGCTCACCCGCGCCTTCAGCTCGCCCCGCGCGGCCATCCCGGCGTACTCGCGCAGGACCTCGACGCCGAAGCGCCCGCCGCCGTCGTGCTCGCAGGGGCCGAGGCCGGGTTCGGTGTAGCTGGTGATGCCCAGGGAGGCCAGCAGGTCGCCGGCGCGCAGGATCGCCGCCCGCCGCTCCTCCTGCTTGCCCAGCCGGGAGTCGGGGACGAGATCGGCGGCGCCGGTCAGGCGGTCCAGCAGGAGGTCGGGCCAGCGCAGGCCGAGCCACGCGCCGTGCAGGTGGCTGTCGTTGATGCCAGGCAGCACCGATCTGCCGCGCAGGCGCACGACCCGCGTCCCCGGGCCCACCATGGCCTGGACCTGCAGGGGAGTGCCGACCCTGACGATGCGTCCGTCCTTGATCGCGATGCCGGACGCGAGATGGCCGGCCGCGTTCATCGTGTGGACGACGCCGCCGGTCATGACCAGATCCGCCGACCTGTTGTCAGCCGCAGATTTCATATCCGCTCCGCTCTGGACACTCTCATTTCCATCCGCATAACGTACATGGAATCAGATACGATTTCGTGCCGGGAGGTGACGATGCCTCTACCTTTCGAGGCACGGCGCATCATCGATCGGGCCCCTCGCGGACCGGCGCACGCGCCGCCGGCCGCCGCGGCCGACGACCGCTGCCGGAGCCGCTGATGGGCGCTCCCGCGGACGACGTCCTCGACGTACGGGGCCTCAGCGTCTCCAGGGGAGAGGTGCCCGTCGTCCATGAGGTCAGCCTCGGCGTCGCGCCCGGCACGGTCACCGTGCTGCTCGGCGCGAACGGCGCGGGCAAGACCACCCTGCTCGACGGCATCGCGGGCCTGGCCCCCGCCGCCGCCGGCACGGTCACCCTCGCCGGCACGCCGCTGACCGGCCTGCCCACCTACCGCCGCGCCCAGGCCGGACTCGGGTACGCCGAGCAGGCCCGCACCGTGTTCCGCACGCTCACGCTGGAGCAGAACCTGCTGGTCTCCGGCGACGGCGACCCGGCCATGGTCTACGACCTCTTCCCCGAGCTGGACCGCAGGCGCTCCCTGCCGGCCGCCAACCTGTCCGGCGGCGAGCAGCAGATGCTCGTCATCGGCCGGGCGCTGATCGCCGGGCCCAAGGTCGTCCTCATCGACGAGATGTCGCTCGGGCTCGCGCCGGTCGTGGTCCGCCGCCTGATGGGCTCGGTGCGGGAGCTGGCCGAGCGGGGCATCGGGGTGCTGCTCGTCGAGCAGTTCGCCAACCTGGCGCTGGAGATCGGCGCCCGCGCGTACGTGCTGCGCAAGGGCCGGGTGGTCTTCGAGGGCCCGTGCGAGGAGCTGCGCGGGGCGCAGGACCGGCTGCACGAGTTCTACTTCGGCGCGGTCACCGACGACGGCCTCGCCCGGGCGGCCGGCACGGAAGGCGGGAGCTGATGAACGCGCTGCTGAGAACCTGGGGTCCCGGCCTGGGGCTGGCCGTCGCGGCGTGCGCGGTGCTGCCCTGGGCGCTGCCGCCGTACTGGATCTACCTCGCGGTCGCGGCCGTGGTCAGCGGCGTGCTCATGCAGAGCTACGGCGTGATCGTCGGGCGGGCCGGGGTCATGTCGCTGTGCCAGATGTCGTTCGCGGCGATCGGGGCCTGGGTGGTGCTGCGGCTGAACCTGGCCGACGCGCCCGGCGGCTTCCTGCTGTGGCTGGTGCTCGGCGGCCTGGCGGCCGTGCCGGTGGGCGTCGCGATCGGGCTGCCCGCGCTGCGCATCCGGGGCGTCAACCTCGCCGTCGTCACGCTCGGCTTCGCCGTCTCCACCGACATCGTGCTGAACGCCAACCAGTTCCCGGGCACGACCGAGCTGAAGACGCTCGTCCGGCCGGAGCCGTTCTCCTCCGACGCGGCGTACTTCGTGCTGGCCATGGCCGTGTTCGTGCTGATCGCGATCGGCCTGGCGCTGGTCAACCGGACCAGGATCGGGCGGTCGTGGCTGGAGCTGCGGCACTCCGAGCGGGCGGCGGCGGCGCACGGCATCTCCGTGGCCCGCAGCAAGCTCACGGCCTTCGCCATCAGCGCGTTCATCGCCGGCATCGGGGGCGGGCTGATGGCGGGGCAGCTCGGCCTCGTCGTATCCGGAAATTTCGCGATGATGCAGTCGCTGGCGCTGTTCGCGGTCGCCGTGCTCATCGGGCCGCACAACACCGAGGGCGCCGTCCTGGGCGGCATCTTCGGCGCGGTCATGGCCACGGTCCTGGAGAAGCTGCGCCTGCCGCAGGACCTCGGCGGCATCCTGTTCGGCGTCATGGCGATCTTCGCCCTGCGCAGCGGGGTCAGCCAGACCGACTTCACCCGCGCCCGCAGGCGCGAGCGGGCCGCCCGCCCACTGCTGGAGGCCGCGTCCGGCGCGCCCGCCGAGGAGCCCGCCCCGGTTCCGCCGGCGGCGGGCGAGGGGAACGTGCTGGAGATCCGCGGGCTGAGCGTGCGGTTCGGCCAGGTCGTCGCCCTGGACGGCGTGGACCTGACCGTGCCCGCCCTCGGCGTCTCCGGCCTGATCGGCCCGAACGGCGCCGGCAAGTCCACGCTGATCTCCGCGGTCACCGGGTTCGCCGCCCGCTACGAGGGCTCGGTCGTGCTCGCAGGGGAGCCACTCGACCGGCTCAGCCCGAGCGTGAGGGCCCGGCGCGGGCTGCGCCGCACGTTCCAGACCACCGCCATCGCTCCGGAGCTGACGCAGGAGGAGTACCTGGCGATCGTCGCCGGGCGGCGCCTGCCCAGGCAGGAGGCGGCGGAGGTGCTGCGCTTCTTCGGCTGCCCGCCCGGCGAGGTGCCCGTCTCGATCCTCGACGCGGGCACCAGAAGGCTGCTCGACGTCGCCGCCGCGATCGCCGCCAGGCCGAAGGTCGCGCTGCTCGACGAGCCGGCCGCCGGCCAGTCCGCCGCCGAGTCGCTGCGGCTCGGCCACCGCCTGGCCCAGGTCCCGGCCCGCTTCGGCGTGTCGATCCTGCTGGTGGAGCACGACATGGATCTCGTACGAGCCGCCTGCGGCCAGGTCACGGTGCTGGACTTCGGGCACGTGATCGCCTCGGGGCCGACGCTCGACGTCTTGGACGCACCGGCCGTCAGGGCCGCCTACCTCGGCACCGTCTTGGAGGAGACATCGTGAAACGCGTACTCGTGGCCCTGCCCGTCCTCGGCCTGCTGACCGCTCTGACGGCCTGCTCCGGCGGCTCGGGCACCGACGGGCCCATCAAGGTCGGCGCCGTCAACGGCGTCACCGGCCTGTTCCAGACCCCCGAGGTGCCGCAGGCGGTCAAGGCCGTCTTCGAGGAGGTCAACAAGGCCGGCGGGATCAACGGCCGCAAGATCGAGCTGATCAGCAAGGACGACGCGATGAACCCGCAGCGCTCCACGGAGGCGGCGCGCGAGCTGATCGACTCCGAGGAGGTCGTCGCGTTCGTCGGCTCCTCCAGCGCCGTGGACTGCGGGCTCAACCGGGCCACCTACAGCAAGGCGCAGATCGTCTCGATCCCGGCGGTGGGCGTGGACCCGGCCTGCTTCACCAGCCCGAACATCGCCCCGGTCAATCCCGGCCCGTTCAAGCTGCTGACCGCGATGCTCTACTACGCCTCCGAGACGCTCAAGCACGACAAGGTGTGCCTGGCCTTCACCGTGCTGCCGGGCAGCGGCGGCGGCATCGACGCGGCCATCAAGGAGTGGAGCGACATCACCGGCAAGACGCTGGCGGTCAAGGACACCTCGGTCGGGCAGGGCGACCCGACGCCGTACCTGGTCAAGCTCAAGAGCGGCGGCTGCCAGGCGGTCGTCTACAACGCCCAGGTCGGGCCCTGGTTCGCCCAGGCCAAGACCCAGGGCATGCAGGACGTCGACTTCATCCTCATGGCCAACGCCTACACCGACGCCAACGCCGCCCTCATCCCGGCCGGCATGAAGGCCCAGGCGGGCACCGAGTGGCAGCCGTACACCGACGAGACGCTGCCGGGCAACGAGCGGTGGGCGAAGATCGTCAACGACAACAAGATCCAGAAGACCGCGTTCAGCCAGGGCGGGGTGATGGCGGCCGACGTGTTCGTCCAGGTCCTCAAGACGATCAAGGGGGACGTCACCCGGGAGTCGGTGACCAAGGCGTTCAAGTCGATGCAGCCCATCACCTACCCCATGGTGGGCACGCCCTGGGTGTTCGGCCCCGGCCAGACGCACAACCCCATCGAGGGCAGCCGCTTCGTCAAGGCCGAGAACGGCAAGTGGACGGTGCTGCCCGAGGGCTTCATCGTCCCGAAGCGGAACGGCTGATGCTCGACTCCGTGGTCGCGGGCCTGACCAGCGGCGGCGTGTACGCGCTGCTCGGGCTCTGCGTGGTCCTGACCTACCGGCTCGTCGCGGTGGTGAACTTCGCGATGGCGGCCGTGGGCGCGATGGGCGCCTTCGTCATGGTCACCCTCACCGACGCCGGCCTGAACGTCTGGCTCGCGCTCCCGCTCGGGGCGCTGGCCGGCGGGCTGGTCTCGGCGCTGCTCGGCCTCGGCCTGGTGCGCTGGTTCGGCGAGCACGACCTGCGCACCAAGGCGGCCGTCACCGTGGCGGTGTTCGTCGCGCTGATGTCGGTCGGGCTGCGCCTGTTCGGCAACAACACCAGCGGCGCGCGGCGCTTCCCGCAGCCTTTCGACGCGCCCGCCTTCACCGTGGGCGAGGTGGTCGTGCCGCAGGCGGTGCTGGTGTCGCTGTCGTTCGCGGTGCTCATCACGGTCGGCGTGGGGCTGCTGCTCGGGCGCACCCGGGTGGGGCTGCGGCTCCAGGCGCTGTCGGAACGACCGGCCACCGCGCAGGTCGTCGGCATCCCCGCGCCCCGGCTCGCGCTGGTCGTCTGGGTGGCGATCGGCGCGGTCAGCACGCTGGTCATCGTCCTGGTCGCGCCGCGGCTCGGCGGCGACTTCTCCACGCTGGGCAACCTGGTCACGACCGCGCTGGCGGTGGCCATGGTGGGGGCGTTCAGCAGCCTGTGGCTGACGCTGGCCGGCGGGCTGCTGCTGGGCTGCCTGGAAGGGGTGACGGCGTCGCTGGAGGCGGTCCAGCAGTACCGCGGGGTGCTGCCGTTCCTGGTGATGGTGGCGTTGTTGTGGTGGCGCAGCCGCCACCAGGTCTGGGACTCGGAGGCGAACGTATGACGGTCAAGGTCCCCCAGCGTCAGATCGGCGCGCACGGCCCCGAGGCGTCGGTGCTGTCGCTGGGGTCCTGGCACACCTACGACCGGATGGACTTCGGCGCGGCCGTCGAGCTGCTGCGGCACGCCGTGGAGATCGGCGTCAACCTGTTCGACGTGGGCGTCTACGGCCTGCCCGGGCAGCGGCCGGTCTTCACCGACGTGCTCTTCTCGGCCATGGTCAGGGCCGCCGGCCTGGCCCGCGAGGACTACCTGCTCTCGGTCAAGCTCTGGCTCGACGACCACCCCGGGCGTCCGCTGCGCGACCAGCTCGAACGCGCGCTGCTGCGGGCCGGCACCGACCACGCCGACCTGGCCGTGGTCGGCGACGTCCACCGGGACGACCTCGACCTGCGCCGCCTGGCCCGCGAGCTGGCCGCGCTGGAGGCCGAGGGGCTGCTGGGCTGCTGGGGCGTCAACAACTGGTCGGC
>NZ_JBSFGJ010000378.1:0-9084 GCF_053596515.1 Nonomuraea sp. NPDC001684 | reverse complement strand
GCACGCTGCGCCGGGCCCTGCACGAGAGCTGACCTGCCGCGCCATGCCCTCCGCCTACGACCTGGACCAGGTGCGGCACGCCAACGCCACCGGGCGGGTCCCGGTCGTCTTCGTCCACGACCCGTGGTTGCTGGCCGAGAGCTGGGAGCCCTGGGCCGAGGTGTTCGGGCAGGCGGGGTTCGTCCCCGTCATCCCGGCCTGGCCCGAGGACGGCGAGGCCGCCGGGCATCCCGCAGGCCACTTCGCCGGGTTGATCGGCGGGCTGGCGCGCCGGCCCGCCCTGGTCGGCCACGCGGCCGGCGGCCTGGTCGCGCAGATCCTGGCCGGCCGCGGGCTGGCCTGCGCCTGCGTGGCGATCAGCCCGGCGCCGTTCCGCGGGGCGCTCACGTACGGGCGCTTCCGGCACGCCGTGGCCAACGCCGTCGGCGAGGAGGAGGCCAGGCGGCTGTACGAGACGTACGCCGTCCCGGCGGCGGAGGCGGGCGACCCCACGGGCCTCGACGGCGCCGCGCCGGACCGGGGGCCGCTGCTGCTGGTCGCCGGCGAGATGGACCGCACGGTCCCGTGGGCCGCCGCGCACGCCGCCTACCTGTGGCAGGCCCGCAACCGGCACCATCTGACCGAGATCGTCGAGCTGCCGGGGCGCGGGCACTCGATGACCGTGGACAGCGGCTGGCGCGAGGTCTGCGGCACCGCCCTGACCTTCATCGAACGGTTCGTGGACCCCTGACCGGCCCGCTCAGCGAGCGCCTTCCGGGGGCGTCACAGTGGTCTCGACCGGGGCCAGGCGGGTGAGCTCGGCGGTCACGCGGGCCGCCCGGACGGCGTCGGCGGAGGCTTCGTACAGCTCCAGGGCCTCCTGGAACGCCTCGCGCGCCGCCTCCCGCCGTCCCAGCTCGACCAGCGCCCGGCCCAGGTTCGTCAGCGTCTGGGCCGTGGCCCGGTTGATCGGGCGCTTGCGCAGCTCGACCAGCGCCTCGCGATAGTGGTCGGCGGCCTCCTGCCAGCGGCCGAGCGCGAAGTAGCCGTCGCTCAGCAGGTCCAGCGCCGCCCCGACGGCGTGGGCGACGATGACCGGCGTGCCGCCGAACGCCGGGTCGCGCAGCCGTTCCAGCAGCTCCAGCCCGTGCCGTACGGCCTCCTCGATCCGGCCCAGCCGGCGCAGGCCGTTGCCGACGCTGAGCATCGCCTGGGCGTAGCCCTCGGGGTCGCCGGCCTGCCGGAAGCACTCCGCCGCCCGCCGCGCGTGCTCCAGGCCGGTCTCCGTGGCGCGCCGGTCGTCGCGCCCCCACAGCGCCCAGGTGGCGTAGGTCAGGGCCCAGCCCTGCTGGCGCACGTCCCCGACCTCGCGGGCCAGCTCCAGCGCGCGCAGCGCGGTCCGCTCGCCCTCGTCGTAGCGGCCCTGGCAGTACGTGCGCGCCCAGGACAGGTAGTTGAGGTGCACCGCCTCCTGCAGGCGGTCGCCCGTCTCGCGGGCCGCGCCGGACGACAGCTCGAACACCTCGGGCCAGTGCCCCCAGTGCATCCACAGGTCGGAGAACCAGTGCATGGCCTCGGCCACCTCGACGACCCGCGCGTGCTCGCCGGCGCGGGCCGCCTGCCGCAGCGCGGCCAGCCACGCCGCGCCCTCGGCCTGGAGCCATTCCTGCGCCTGCCGCGCGCTGTCCAGCGCGACCAGCGAGCTCCACCCGGACGGCGGCGCGCCGTAGCCGGGCTCGAACCAGCGCCCGGCGACGGTCGCGATCTCCAGCAGCCAGTCGTCCATCCGCCGCCGCGCCTGCCGCTGCGCCGTCATGGGCTCCTCGTCGGACAGCCGGGCGCGGGCGAACAGCCGGACCAGGTCGTGGAAGCGGTAGCGGCCGGGGTACGGCGACTGCAGCAGCCCGAGATCGACCAGCTCCTCCAGGGCGTCCTCGGCCTCGTCCGGGCCGAGCTCGGCGAGGACGGCCGTCATCGGCGCCCCGAAGTCCGGCGCGGCGGCCAGCGCCAGCCGCCGGAAGCCGCGCCGCGCGGGCGCCGACAGCTGCCGGTACGACAGCGCGAAGGCCGCTGCCACCGACAGGTCGCCGGCGGCCAGCGACTCCACCCGGCGTCCCTCGTCGCCGAGGCGGGCGGCCAGGTGCCCGGCGGTCCAGCCGGGCCTGCTCTGCAGCCGGTTCCCGGCGATGCGCAGCGCCAGCGGCAGGTTCCCGCACAGGTCGGCGACCTGGGCGACCCCGTCCGGGTCGGCGTCGGCGCGCTCGGCGCCGACGATCGCGCGCAGCAGCGCGGCCGACTCCCCGGCCGCCAGGTGCGCCAGCGGCACCTGGTGCACGCCCTCCAGCCCGGCCAGCGGGCGGCGGCTGGTGACCAGCGTCATGGACGGGCCCTCGGCGGGCAGCAGCGGGCGCACCTGGGCCTCGTGCGCGGCGTTGTCCAGGATGACCAGGCAGCGCCGGCCGCGCAGCAGGGCGCGGTACTGGCCGGCGCGGTCCTCCTCGTCGGCCGGGATGCGCCGCTCGGCCACGCTCAGGGCGTTGAGCAGCCGGGACAGCGCCGTGCCCGGGTCCAGCGGGACCGGGTCCATGCCGCGCAGGTCCAGGTAGAAGCGGCCGTCGGGGAACAGGTCGGCCAGGTGGGCGGCGGCGCGCACGGCCAGGGCGGTCTTGCCGATGCCGGCGGCCCCGGAGACGGCCGCGACGACGGCGGGCGCGTCCTCGGCCCCGGAGACGGCCCCGGAGACGGCGGCGGGCGCGTCCTCGGCCGTGCGGGCGGCCAGGTCGCGCAGCAGGCGCAGCTCCCGTTCGCGGCCGGTGAAGTCGCCCACGCCGCGGGGCGGCTCGCAGGCGCCGGGCGCGGCCTCCTGGCGCGGGCGGCCGGCGCGGGCGGCGTCGGACAGCGCCGTGCGCCGCGGCCCGTCCAGCCGCAGCGCCTCGGCCAGGGCCTCGACGGTGCGCCGCTGCGGGCCCCTGCTGGCCCCGCGTTCCATGTCGCCGATGGCGCGCACGCTGACGCCGGAGGCGTGGGAGAGCTCCTCGATGGTCAGCCCGGCGGCGTGTCTCAGGCTCCGCAGCATCGTGCCGAACGACTCCGCCACCCGTCCCCCTCAGCGCTGTGAGCGGCGAAATCCCCCGAAACGCCGCCTACCCACCTTATCTGCCGGAAATCGGGGTGAGGTGCTGGTCGATCGAGGTGTACGTCACGGTCCAGAAGTCCTCGAAGACCTCGGGCGCCACCGGCGACGTCATCGCCACCTGGGTGAACAGCACGCCCACCAGCCCCTCCGACGGATCGGCGTAGGCCGTGGTGCCGAGCCCGCCGGTCCAGCCGAACCGGCCCGGCCGGGTGTACAGGCGATCGGCCCGGGTGTCCACCTGCATCCCGAACCCCCAGCCGCCCGACCCGAGGAACGTCTCGGCGCCCGCCTTCTGGGCCGGCGACAGATGGTCGGCCGTCATCAGCTCGACCGAGGCCCGCGACAGGATCCGGCCGCCGTCGTGCCGCCCCTTCTCCAGCAGCATCCGGAGGAAGGCGGCGTAGTCGAGGGCGGTCGAGAGCAGGCCGGGGCCGCCGCCGCCGGACGGGAAGGCCGGCGGCTCGTGCCACACGCGCGGGTCGGGCCTCGGCGTCACGCCGCCCGAGCCGTCCGGCCGGTAGGAGGCCGCCAGGCGGTGGAGCTTGTCCGCGGGCAGGTGGTAGCCGGTGTCGCGCATGCCCAGGGGCTCGAAGACGCGCTCGGTCATGAAGTCGTGCAGCGGTTTCCCGGCGGCCCGCGCGACCAGCACGCCCAGGACGTCGGCGCTCGTGTGGTAGGTCCACCGCTCGCCCGGCTGGAACATCAGCGGCAGCGCGCCCAGCAGGGCGAGCCACTCGTCAGGGCCGCTGCCGGGGCCGTCGGGGCCGCGGTCGATCCGCGGGTCGCGCATCGCGCGCACGATGGGCAGCTCGTCGCCCTCCACCAGGAGCTGTCCCGTGCCCAGCCGGAAGGTCAGCAGGTCGCGTACGGTGATCGGCCGCGTGGCGGGCACCGTGTCGTCCAGCGGCGCGTCCAGGGCGCGCAACACCCGGCGACCGGCCAGCTCGGGGACGAGGTCGTCGATCGGGTCGTCGATCCGCAGGACGCACTCCTCCACCAGGATCATCGCCGCCGCCGCGGTGACGGCCTTGGTCAGCGACGCGATCCGGAAGATCGAGTCCGCCGCGACGGCCGCCCCGCCGCCGCGCTCCAGCGTGCCCATCGGCACGACGTGCGTCTCGCCCCGATGATGGACGAGCCCGACCAGCCCCGGCACCTCGCCCCGCGCCACGAACCCGCCCAGCACGCCCCGCATCCGCTGTTCCAGTACGCTCATCGGTCCTCCTGAAGTGACGTGTCGTGACAATGACCGGACGGACCCGGAAAACTCATCGTCATGGCGTGTCCATCCGGGCGGGTCCCGTTCGTGGTGAAGGCGTACGGCGGCCCCGCCGTACGCCGACCGCGAAGGGGAACACCGATGAAGTACATGCTGCTGATCAACGCCGGCACCTCCGACGAGCAGGAGCCGGGCGACTTCCAGGAGTGGATGGCCTACGACAAGTCCGTCCGGGAGGCGGGCATCCTGGTCTCCGGCGAGTCGCTGGCCGACCTGGTGACCGCCACCACCGTACGGGTGAGCGCCGACGGCACGCCGACCGTCACCGACGGCCCGTACGCCGAGACGCGCGAGGTGCTGGGCGGCTTCTACGTGATCGACGTGCCGGACCTCGACGCCGCCCTCGACTGGGCCGTGCGCTGCCCGGGTGCGCGCGGCGGCGGCTCGGTGGTGGTCCGCCCGGTCGCCGACTTCGATGCGTGAGATCGAGGCCGTCTTCCGTGAGGAGCGCGGCCGGCTGCTGGCCGCGCTCGTCCGCCGCTTCGGCGACCTCGACCTCGCCGAGGAGGTCACCTCCGACGCCGTCGAGGCGGCGCTGAGGCACTGGCCCGCCGAGGGCGTGCCGCCCAATCCGGGCGCGTGGCTGATGACCACCGCAAGGCGCAAGGCGGTCGACCGGCTCAGACGCGAGCAGGCGCTGGCCACCCGGCTGGCCGTCCTGGCGGCCGAGGCCGAGCGGGCCGCCCCCGAAGCGCCCCCCGGCGAGGACGGCTGCCTGCCCGACGAACGGCTGCGGCTCTTCTTCACCTGCGCCCACCCCGCGCTGCCGGCCGAGGACCGCGGGGCGCTGACGTTGCGCTGCCTGGCCGGCCTGACCACCCCCGAGGTGGCGCGGGCCTACCTGGTGCCGGCCCAGACGATGGCCAAGCGCATCGTCCGGGCCAAGAAGAAGATCAGGGAGGCGCGCGTGCCGTTCCGCGTGCCCGAGGCCCACGAGCTGCCGGAACGGGTGCCCGGCGTGCTCCAGGTGATCTACTCGATCTTCACCGAGGGCTACGCGGCCAGCTCCGGGCCCTTCCTCCAGCGGCTCGACCTGGCCGAGGAGGCGATCAGGCTGGCCCGGATCCTGCGCCGGCTGCTGCCCGCCGAGCGGGAGGTCGCCGGGCTGCTGGCGTTGCTGCTGCTGGTGCACGCCCGGCGCGACGCCCGTGCCGGGCCCGAGGGGGAGCCGGTGCTGCTCGGCGAGCAGGACCGCGGCCTCTGGGACCGGGCCATGATCGAGGAGGGCTCGGCGCTGGTGGTGACCGCGCTCACCGGCGGCCCGCCCGGCCCGTACGCCGTCCAGGCCGCGATCGCGGCGCTGCACGACGAGGCCCCGGACCTGGCCACGACCGACTGGCCGCAGGTCGTGGCCCTGTACGACGTGCTGCTCGCGCTCGACCCCTCTCCGGTGGTGGCGCTGAACCGGGCGGCGGCCGTGGCCATGCGCGACGGGCCCGAGGCCGGGCTGGCGCTGCTGGAGGAGCTGGCCGGGGCGCGGCGGCTGCGCGACTACCACCCGTACCTGCTGGCCCGCGCCGACCTGCTGCACCGGCTCGGCCGGCTGCCCGAGGCCGCCGAGGCGTACCGCGCCGCGCTCGGGGCGGCCGGGAGCGAGCCCGAGCGCACCCACCTCCGCCGCCGCCTGGCCGCGCTGGAGGAGGCCGGGCGCGAGGTTTGAGCACTGCCCTGACCAGGGAGAACTGCTGCGATGGGTGGAGCAGACGGTGACCGCTACCTGCCGATCGCCGAGCACGGCCTCATCGGCGATCTGCGCAGCGTGGCCCTGGTCGGCACCGACGGCACCATCGACTGGTACTGCTGCCCGGCCTTCGACTCGCCCAGCGTGTTCGCCTCGATCCTCGACGCCGACCGGGGCGGGGCGTTCGAGCTGGGCACCGACGTGCCGGCGCGGACCAAGCAGTTCTACTTCCCCGACACCAACGTGCTCATCACCCGCTTCTTCACCGAGAGCGGGGTGGGCGAGATCCAGGACTTCATGCCGATCATCGGCGAGCCGGGCGGCCGCGGCCGGCAGCGGCTGATCCGCCGGGTGCTCTGCGTGCGCGGCTCGCTGCCGTTCCACGCGCGGGTGGCCCCCCGCTTCGGCTACGGGGCCGACCCGCACGTCGTGCGCGAGGTCGACGGCCTGACCGTCTTCGAGTCCGCCCAGCTGACGCTCGGGCTGAGCGCCACCGTCCCGGTCGAGTGCGACGGACGCGACGTGCGGGCGTGCTTCACCCTCGTGGAGGGCGAGTCGGAGGTGTTCGCGCTCGACCGGATCGAGGCCGAGATCCCGCCCCTCGGCTGCCCGCACGTCGAGGCGGAGGAGGCGCTGACCGCCACGGTCGCGTTCTGGCGCAGATGGCTGTCGGCCTCCCGCTACCGGGGCAGGTGGCGGGAGATGGTCCACCGCTCGGCCCTGACGCTCAAGCTGCTGACGTACGCGCCGACCGGCGCGATCGTCGCCGCCCCGACCACCAGCCTGCCCGAGCTGATCGGCGGCGAGCGCAACTGGGACTACCGCTACCTGTGGGTCCGCGACGCCGCCTTCTGCGTCTACGCCCTGCTCCGGCTGGGCTTCACCGGCGAGGCCGAGGCGTTCATGTCGTTCCTGACCCGGCACGTCAGCCTGCGCCACGCCGGCCCCAACGGCCCCCTCCAGATCATGTACGGCATCGACGGCCGCACCGACCTGCCCGAACGGCAGCTCGACCACCTGGAGGGGTACCGCGGCTCGGCCCCGGTACGCGTCGGCAACGCCGCCGCCGGTCAGCTCCAGCTCGACATCTACGGCGCCCTGCTCGACTCCGTCTACCTCTACGACAAATGGGGCAAACCCATCTCCAGTGACCACTGGGACGCCGTCTGCGCCCTGGTCGACTGGGTCTGCGACAACTGGGACCAGCCCGACGAGGGCGTCTGGGAGACCAGGGGCGGACGCAAGAAGTTCCTGTACTCCCGGCTGATGTGCTGGGTCGCCATCGAACGCGCCATGCGCATGGCCGCCCGCCGCGGCCTGCCCGCCGACATCCCCCACTGGCGCGGGGCGCGCGACGACCTCTACCGGCAGATCATGGCCCACGGCTGGTCCGACGCGCGGCAGGCGTTCGTCCAGCACGAGGACGGCGACGTGCTCGACGCGGCGCTGCTGATGATGCCGCTGGCCAAGTTCGTCTCGCCCACCGACCCGAAGTGGCTGTCCACGCTCGACGCGCTCACCGCCGACCTGGTGTCCGACTCGCTGGTCTACCGCTACGACCCGGACGCCAGCCCCGACGGCCTGCGCGGCCAGGAGGGCACGTTCTCCATCTGCTCCTTCTGGTACGTCGAGGCGCTGGTCCGCGCCGGCCGGGTGGAGGAGGCCCGCCTGGCCTTCGAGAAGATGCTGACCTACGCCAACCACCTCGGCCTGTACGCCGAGGAGATCGGCCGGACGGGCGAGCAGCAGGGCAACTTCCCGCAGGCGTTCACCCACCTGGCCCTGATCAGCGCCGCCTTCAACCTCGACCGCGCCCTCGGCTGACCGCCGGAATCCCGGCGCTCCTGAGCGTTCAGGACTCGCCGGACAGCACGGCCGTCCCCAGGGACGCGCCGGAGATCACCCTCGCCGCGGTCGTCGTGGACGAGCCGGAGCCCAGTTCGGTCAGGGCGGCCCGGTCGAGGGCGTGCACGGTGAACTGGTAGGTGTTGACCGACCAGGGGGAGCACGGCCCCTGGTAGCCGTACAGGCTGGCGCTGCCGCGGTAGTAGATCTGCCGGGCCCCGGCCGGGGCCGTCGGACGGTAGGCGTGCTCGACGTTCTGCGGCAGCGAGGTCACGTCCGCCGGGATGTCGTAGATCACCCAGTGGATGAGGTTGTTGTTGTCCAGGTCCCGCATCACCAGGGCGTAGCCGCGGGTGCCGGCCGGGCCGCCGCTCCAGGTCAGGGGCGGTGACTCGTTGCGCCGGCCGGGGTCGCTCTGGCCGCCGCTGGTGCACTCGTGCACCTTCGGGATGATCCCGCCCTGGGTGAAGGCGGTGCTGGTGAGGGTGAAGGCGGTGGCGTTCGCCGGCGCCGCGGCGGTCACGGCGGCGGTCGTCGCGGTCGTCGCCGCGAGCAGGGCGTGCAGCACGATTCGTCTGACGGTCACAAAGGGCTCCTGAGAGGGGTTCGGTGCGCCGTTCGTTCGCGTCTGCTGTCGTGGGGTGTGCCCGCAGTGTAGGCACCGCGGGGTCGCCTCCGCCACCACCGCGAACGGCACACCCGCATGGAACCTGTCCGCCATGAACCGATATCAGGCTGAGTGGTCCGGTTTCTTTGTGATGCTGCTGGGAAGCAATGGCGCTGTCAGGCCGGGGGCACTCCTCCCCCACGAGGGGTGGCGACATCCGGCGCGGCAGAACGGGAGTGTGAAGCGTGGCAGTCACCGGCATCATCTCCGCCCTCATCATCGGGCTCGTCATCGGCGTCCTCGGCCGGCTGGTCGTGCCGGGCCGTCAGAGCATCCCCATCTGGCTCACCATCGTGATCGGCATCGTCGCGGCCCTCATCGGCACCGCGATCGCCGCCGCGGTCGGCGTCGCGGACACCCGCGGCATCGACTGGATAGAACTGGTCATCCAGGTGGTGCTCGCCGGTCTGGGGGTGGCCCTGGCGGCGGGCCTCTACGGCAGACGCAGCGTCCGGTAGAGCGGAACGCGCCGGGATCCCGGGGTGCGGCGAACGCGC
>NZ_JBSFGJ010000377.1:0-9086 GCF_053596515.1 Nonomuraea sp. NPDC001684 | reverse complement strand
CCGCAAGCGGACCACATGTCCGCTGGGGGATTCTCCCGGTCCGGGAGCTCTCGTTGCTCCCGGCAGACACGTCCTGTGCCGCATTTCGCGGCCGCATCCCCGGAGTTCTCTTTGACCTGGTTATCCAGCACTGCCCTGGTGCGGCGGGCGACGCTCGCCACGCTCGCCGCAGTGGTCTCCTCGCTCGTCGTCCCCGTCCCCGATCCGGCGACGGCCGCCACCGGCCGGACGGCCGGTGAGTACGTGTTCCCGGTCGTCGATCTCGGCGCCGTCGGGACCGGCGCCGTGATCCGCTCCGCCAACAACAAGAGCCAGCTCGTGGGCGCGCGCTGGGTGAAGGACGGTGAGACCAGCCAGCCGAGAGCCACCGTCTGGTCGGAGAAGGACGGCGTCCGCGACCTGCACGCCGCCCTCGGCGTGGACGCGAACGCCAGCACCGCCTACGACGTCAACGACCAGGGCGCGGTGCTCGGCACCTACCACCTGACCGGCGACGGCGAGCAGTCCTACGCCTACATCTACAAGGACGGCACGGTCACCCACCTGGGTCAGCTCAAGGATCCGCAGGCCGTCAACAACAACGGCGAGGCGGTGGGGCTCACCTGGAAGCGGCTGTCCAACGGCCGCGTGGAGAGGTTCGCGAAGTTCAAGGACTACCGCGACGGCGCCTTCAAGATCAACGACCGCGGCTGGGTGGTCGGCAACACCTCCCTGGACCCGAGCGGCTGGGGTCGTCACGCGACGGCCTGGAAGCTGCCGCCCGGCAAGAACCTGGATCTCGGCAAGCACGCCCTGAAGTACCTGGACGGCTCCGACACCTGGGCCTACGACATCAACGAGCGCGGCGAGGCGGCCGGCTTCGGCAAGGACGGCGGCTACGTCCCGCTCATCTGGGACAAGGACGGGCTCGCCCGCAAGCAGAAGACCGCCGCGGGCGGCCAGGTGCTGGCGATCAACAACGCGGCCGTGGGCGCGGGCTGGATGTACTACCAGAAGACCCCCGGCGATCCCGTTCCCGACGAGCACGCGGCGCTGTACGTGGCCGACATGGGAGTCGACCTCAACAACCACGTGCCGGCGGACTTTCCCTTCGTCCTCGATCGGGCCACCGGCGTCAACGAGCTCGGCGAGATCTTCGGTGTGATGCACAGGAAGGGCGCGGCCTCCGACGTCCGCGCGTTCGTGATGAAGACGCCGTTCCTGGAGATCTCCATCGACTCGATGTCGTTCGAGACGAAGCTGTTCTCCTCCGACGACTGGGTCCCGCTACCGGATGACGGGGCGGTCGAGGGCAACTACGTCCGCGTCACGATGAAGCTGACCAACCCCGACGACGAAGCCTGGTTCCGGAAGCTGAAGGTCGTCGAGGACGTGTCCGGCAAGGTGCTGTGGGAGGACGAGTTCGTCCTCGCGGCGGGCGCGACGGTGACCAAACGCGTGGTCTGGAACACCGCCGGCTACGCGTGGCATGCAGGAAAGGCGAACTCCGCGCGCTCGGTGACCGCCGAGTTGTACGTCGACGGCGGTGTCACCCGTTCCACGGAGACGGAGAAGATCAAGGTCAGGCCGTCGCCGGTCGTGCTGGTGCACGGTTTCGCCAGCGACGCGCAGAAGGCGTTCGGCAACGTCGCCGCCATCCTCAAGGACGTGAACCCGGAGCTGGAGCCGTACGTGCTCGGCAGCGCCAGGCTGCGGCCGGATCTGAAGCTCGAGACCGGAGACCCCGGCGACAAGGAGAAGCGCACCAAGACCATCGCCGCCAACGCGGCCGTCCTGGCGGAGTACGTCCAGGAGGTGCGCGAGCGCGAACAGGCGAACACCGTCAACATCATCGCCCATTCCATGGGCGGGAACATCAGCCGTTATTACCTGCATTATCTTGTGCCGTCAGGTAACGGGATAACGCCCGTCCGGAACCTGATCGAGATGGGCACGCCCAACCGCGGAACCCCCTGCGCCGACATGGTCGTGGAGGCGATGGAGGCTGTCAAGGGCAAGATTCCCATGTTCCCCGCGCTCAAGGAGAACTCCGTGGCCTTCATGGACGGGAAGTTCAACCCGAGGGTCACGAGGACGAATCTCGCGCTGATCTCGAACCTCGTGGGCCGGGGAATGCCGTTGCCGTGCGAGAGCGCGAATTTCAAGGGGCCGTACGACAGTGACGGCGTCGTTCCCGACTGGAGCGCGGCGGCGGAGTTCGTCCCCGATCCCGAGGAAATGAAGATCATCCACACCTCCATGACCTCGGCCCCCCGCGTCTACCTCGACTACGTCAGGCCCCGGTTGGCGTCGGTGCTCTCCGGCGCGCCCCTCGACGGCGGATCGGCGCCGGAGAACAAGGGCACGCTCCAGCAGTCCGCATCGGAGACGGCGGCGGCCGGGAACGACGCGGCCCCGGTGTTCGCCGCGCTGTCGGCCACGGTGGAGCCGGGACAGACATCGAGCCTGCCGGTGGACGTTCCGCAGGGGACGGCGTTCGGCGTGGTCGGGCTGCTGCCGGAGACGGTGGGGCTGTCGCTCCGCGATCCCGCGGGGACGGTCAGGGGCTCGTACACGGCGGGAAGTGAGGCGGCCCAGCAGCTCTTCGGCGGGCTGCGGGTGGCCATGCCGCAGACCGGCGTGTGGAAGCTGGAGGTGACCAACACGGCCGCCGAGGCGGTGAAGGTAGACCTGGCCGCCTGGATCGCGGGCAACCCGGTGCAGATCACGCCCGGGGCCGAGACGTCCGAGGACGGCCGCGCGGCCGTGACGGTCACGCTCACCGACGGCGGACAGCCGGTGCCCGGAGCGACGGTGCAGGCGTCGCTGATCGCCGACGACGCCTCCCGGGTCCCGCTGCAACTGGCCGACGACGGCGAGCACGGCGACGGCTCCGCCGGTGACGGCGTGTACGGCGGGCGCAGCGACGTGCTCGCCGACGGCGACTACCACGTCGTCGTCCAGGCCCAGACCCCGAAGGGGTCGCGCAGTGCCAGCGCGGCGATCGAGGTGGCCAAGGAGGACACGCGCGAGTTCGCGTTGACGATGTCGGCCGATCCGGGCGGTTCGGTGTCGGCGTCACCGGCGCAGGACACCTACCGGGCCGGGACGAAGGTGACGCTGACCGCGAAGGCGGAGGCAGGACGCATTCCGCTCGGATGGAACGTGGACGGCCAGGAGCGGCCGGGTGGCGCGCTGACGCTGACGATGGACGTTCCGCACACGGTGGTCGCCCGGTTCGGGTCGTACACGGTGACCGAGATCGGGGACGACGCGCACCCGGCCGTGGCGGTGGCGCTCAACGATCGAGGACAGGTCGCGACCACGGTCACGACGAAGACGGGGCCGGAGCCCACGACCCGCGCCATGCGCTGGCAGGACGGCGCCTTCACCGAGCCGTCCGGCCCGGCGTGCACGGACGACGGCCATGGCAGTTGTGACTCGACGGCGCGCGGCATCAACGAGGCCGGCGACGTGGCCGGGTCGGCGATAGTGGGGACCGGCGGCGGGTACACCGAGCACGCCGTGGTCTACCGAGCCGGCGGCCAGGCGGAGGACCTGCATCCCAAGAACGCTCCCGCCGGGGAGCTGAGCAGGGCCTACGATCTGAACGACCGCAACCAGGTGGTCGGGTTCTCCGGCGGCAAGCCGGCGATCTGGGACCAGGGACCGCCCGTCGCACTGCCCGACGACTTCGAGGCCGACCGCGGCAACGGCGACGTGGGGCCGCGGATCAACGCCCGGGGCGTCGTGAGCGCCACACAGGTGCTCAAACGGGACGTCTTCGGTAATCCGCTGCACTACGTACCGGCGGTGTACCGGGACGGGACGGTCGAGAAGCTGGTCACGACCGATTGCGCGTCACCCGGCGGGTACGCGCTGGACGTCAACGCCTCGGGACAGGCGGCCGGGTGGCTGGACTGCAACGGCAGCTCGAACACCCGACAGCACGCGATGACCTGGAAGGACGGTCAGGGCAGCGACCTGGGCCTGGGCGTGGCCACCGCGGTCAACGACAACGGACTGGTCGTGGGCTACTCCCAGCCGTCGGAGAACGAGCCGGCGGAGCCGGCGTTGTGGCGGGACGGCAAGCGGTACCTGCTGGCCGACCTGCTGCCGCGGCCGCTGTGTCCCTACGACGACGATGAGACGACGGTCCCGTGCATGGGGCTGGTCGGCAACACCGCCACGGGCGCCACGGCGTGGCTCAACGACGTGAACTCCTCGGGCCAGATCGTGGCGCGGGGATACGTCCGCGACCGCTCGACGACCTCGGCCGGGTTCACCCAGTCGCCCCGGTCGTTCCTGCTCACGCCGACCACCGCGCAGGCGGACCTGAAGATCGAGCACACCGTGTCGCCCGCCGAGCCCGGACCGGGCGGGACGGTGACCTGGACGACCACGGTGACCAACGAGGGCCCGGACAACGCGACCGAGGTGCGGGCGGACGTGCTGATCCCGCACGCCGTGGCCGCCGGGGCGACCTGCGACGCCTGGCGGGGCGCCTGCACCGCGATCAAGGACGGGCTCCGCGACACGATCGAGCTGCTCCAGCCCGGCTGGCAGGCGACCTTCGAGGTGACCGCCAGGATCCCGGCCGACCTGCCGGTGGACACCGAGCTGAAGACGCAAGCCTCGGCCTCCAGCCTCACGGTCTCCGATCCCGTCCCGGCCAACGGTGTGGCCTCGACCAGGGCGAAGGTGCTGCCGTTCCTGAGCGGTTCCGGCATCACCTGGACGGAGCCGGTCTCCGTGGGATCGACGAGCAACGCGAGCACGGTGACGCTGACCAACCGGTCGGACACGCCGATGCCGTTGAAGGCGATCGCGGTCGAAGGCGCGTTCGCGCAGACCAACGCCTGCCCGCCGGAGCTGGAGGCGGGAGCCGCCTGCCCGGTCAAGGTGACCTTCACCCCCACCCGGGCGGGCGAGGCGACCGGGAAGCTGACCTTCACCACCGCCGAGAACGCGCCGCCCGCCTTCACGGTGACGCTGAAGGGGACCGGCACGGAGAACACCCCGCCGAAGATCGTGGTGCCGCCGGCCCCGCTGAAGGGCACGGTGGGCAAACCGTTCGCGCTGAAGGTGCGGTTCACCGACCCCGACGCCGGTGACTCCCACACCGCCAGGGTCTCCTGGGGCGGGGAGCCGGTGGACGCGCAGGTGACCGAGGAACCCGGCGGCGGGACGATCACCTCGAGCCGCACCTTCACGGCCGCCACCTCGGGGATGGCCCTGGTGCTGCTGACGGACGACAAGCACCCCACCTCGGTCACCGCGGTGGTCCCGTACGTGATCGAGGAGGCTGGGCCGAACACCGCTCCGCAGGTGGCGGCGGGCCAGGACGCCACGGCGGGCGTGGGCGAGGTGCTGCGTCGCACGGTGACGTTCACCGACCCGGACTCCACGTCCTGGACCGCGACCGCGGACTACGGCGACGGCGCCGGCGCCCAGCCGGTCACGACGACCGGGCAGACGATCACGCTGGAGCACCAGTGGGCCGCCGCCGGCGTCTACCCGGTCACGGTGAAGGTGCACGACGGCGAGCTGGAGGGCAGTGGGACGTTCCGCGTCACGGTCGCCCCCGGCCAGCCGTCGAACAAGGCGCCGGTGGCGACGCTGACCGGCCCCGCCACTGTGGTCCAGGGCGCCACCTGGATCGGGCGGGGCTCGTTCACCGACCCCGACTCCACGAGCTGGACCTTCACCGCCGACTACGGCGACGGGACGGGCCCGCAGCCGCTCACCCTCTCCGCCGGCCAGTTGAAGCTGGAGCACGCCTTCACCGGCAGCGGCGGGTTCACCGTCACCCTGGCGGTGACGGACGACCAGGGCGCCACCGGTACGGCGACGGTGAAGGTGCAGGTCGGCAACGCCGCCCCGGTGGTGACGCTGACCGAGCCCGCGACGGTGGCCAAGGCCGGCGAACCGGTGCTGCTGACCGCCTCGTTCACCGATCAGGGCAAGGGCGACACCCACACCGCGACCTGGAACGTCGGTGACGACCAGGTGGCCGGCGCGCTCGCCGAGAGCTCCGGCAAGGGGACGGTCAGCCTGCCGTACGTGTTCACCGAGCCGGGCGTCTACCCGATCTCGGTGACGGTGACCGACGGCGGCAAGGCCGCGGCCACGGCCGACACCGCCGCAGGACGGAAGGTGTACGTACGGGTCTACGACCGGACCGCCGCCCTGGTCGGCACGGGCACCGTTGCCTCACCGGCCGGGTCCTGCCGGCTGGAGCCCGGCTGCGACCTGGCGGGGCAGGCGTCGTTCGACGTCCTGGCCCGCTACGACGGCAGGAAGGGCGGCCCGAAGGGTGAGCTGCGCTACGCCGCCCCCCGGTTCGAGCTCACCGGCACCTCCTACCAGGTGCTGGTGGCGGCCGACGGCACCGCCACGCTGCGTGGCACGGGCAGGGCCGGGAGGACGAAGGCCGTCTTCGAGCTCACCGCGGTCGACGCCGGGACGGTCCCGGGCCGTGCGGACCAGGTGCGTCTGCGCGCCTGGGACGCCACCGGTGGGCTGCTGTACGACAACCAGCCCACCGGTTCGCCGTCCCCCGCGATGAGCGGGACCCTGCGCGTCAGCGGCTGACACCTTGAAAGAGCCGCCGGGCCCGGGACACGTCCCGGATCCGGCGGCTCAGGTGAACGGTCAGGCCCCTTCGGGGGCGCCGGCCTGCTCACGCAGGTGGGTGAGGGCCAGGGCGGCGAGCTCCTCGATCGTCCTGCGCTGCAGGAAGACCGCCACCGGCAGCGTGACGCCGAGGTCGGCGGCGATGCGGTTGCGGAGCTGGACCGCCATCAGCGAGTCCAGGCCCATCCGGTGCGGGCGCAGCCCGGCGCCGACCTCCTCCAGGGGAAGCTGGACGACGGCGGCGACCTGCGCGCACAGATACGCGGTGACGATCCGCAGGGCCTGCTCGTCGTCCTCGGCGGCGAGCAGGCCGGGCACCGGCCCGGCTCCCTGCTCCTCGGTCACCTGCTCACCCTCGACCAGCTCCCGCAGCGCGGACGCCCCACGCAGGGCGGGGAAGTGGCGGGTCCACGCCACCGGGTCGAACGACATGACCGACGCCTGGACCGGCGGATCGGCGAGCAGGCGGTCGAGGACGGCCAGCCCTTCGGCGGGAGCGAACCCGGCGAATCCCCGCTCGTCCAGCCGGAGATCGTTGGCTGCCTTGGCGACCTGCCCCGTGGCGGCCCACTGCCCCCAGTTGACGCTCAGCGCGGGCAGGCCCGCCGCGTGCCGGTGCCAGGCGAGGCCGTCCTGGTAGCCGTTGGCGGCCGAGTAGTTCCCCTGCCCCGGCGAGCCGATCACCGAGGCCGCGGAGGAGTACAGGAGGAAGAAGTCGAGGGGCAGGTGGCGGGTCAGCTCGTGCAGCTGCCACGACCCCTCGACCTTGGGCGGCATCGGGGCGAAGAACCGCTTCCTGTCCAGCTGGGCCAGGGTGCCGTCGTCCAGGACGACGGCGGAGTTGACGACACCGCGCAGCGGCGGCAGCCGCCGGGCGAGGTCGTCGAGCAGCTCGGCGAGATCCTGCCGGGAGGCGATGTCGGCCACGACGGGATGGACGCGTGCCCCGGCCGCGCGCATGGCCGCCATCCGCTCCTCCGCGTCCGCCGGCGCGCCTGAGCGTCCCACCAGGACGACGTCACGCGCGCCACGCCCGACGAGCCATTCCGCCGTGAGCAGCCCGACCCCGCCGAAACCGCCCGCGATCAGGTACGTCCCGTCCGGCCGCACCGGGACCGGACCGGCCGCGGGCAGCGGACGGCGGCGCAGCCGGCTGGTGTGTCTGCGGCCGGGCCGCAGGGCGATCTCGGTCTCCGGGCCGTCGTTCACCATCTCGGCGACGAGGGCTGCGACCGTGGAGGCGTCGGGAGCGGCGGGCAGATCGACGAGCGAGCAGCGCAGCTCCGGGTGCTCGTAGGGGACCACCCGGCCGAGCCCCCACACGGCGGTCTGCGCCGGGACGACGTCCGTGTCGCCGTCCAGGGCGTGGGCGGCGGTGGTGACCAGCCACAGGCGAGGCGAAGCGCCGGAGTCCGCACCGCCCAGCGCCTGGACGACGGACAGGACGTCGTGGCAGCCCTCCAGGGCAGCCGACCCCCGCACCCGCTCCGAAGGCGGGGCGGGCACGACGACCACGCCGCGGGGAGGCCAGGCCCCCTCCGCCGTCCGCTCCTCGGCCAGCAGCCGCCAGTCCTCCGCCGAGGCGAGGTCGAGCGTGCGGCGGCCGGAGGCGGGCCTGCGGTAACCGGTGCCAGGACGGATCAGGAGCGGCCGGCCGCCCGCCGCCGCCACCCGGGCGCACAGCTCGGCGCCGAGCGGCGAACCGCTCACGACCAGCCAGTGATCGCCTTCGGCCGCGGGCTCGGTCAGGGGCGGCAGCTCCGCCCACTCCATGGCGTGCAGCAGGCGCGCGGCCCGGTGCTCGACGACCTCGGGAAGCTCGCTGACCAGCCGCCTGATCCGGAAACCGTCGACGGAGGCGAGCAGCCGGCCCTCGTCATCGCTGACGCGCACGTCGAACTCCAGCACGTCCGGCTCCGGCCGTTCCACGCGCACGGCGGTGGACCAGAGCCGCGTGCCGGGCTCCGGCCTGGCGTGGACCCGGTAGCGTCGCGTGGCCACCGGCAGGTACGTGTCCTCCGCCGTGTCGTCGCCGAGCAGGGTCATCACCGGCTGCAGGGCGGAGTCCAGGAGCGCCGGGTGGAACAGGTGGGCCCGTTGATCGGCGGCGGTGCCGTCGTCCGCGCGCACCTCGGCGGCCGCGGCCCCCTCCGCCCGACGGAGTGCGGTCACCGACCGGAAGGGCCCGCTCTGCTGGATGCCCCGGCGGCGCAGCGCCGCGTAGTGTTCCGGGACCTCCACCGCCTCCGGATAGCGGGTGAGATCGGGCGGGTCGATCCGGCCGGCCCGATCGCCGGGCGGGCAGGCGCGCAGCGTCGCCGTGCACAAGAGCGCCCATTCGCCGGCGGCCTCCGCGACGTGACAGGTCCAGCGGCGGCGCCCGTCGTCCCCCGCCGGCTCCAGGCGGGACTGAAGCCGTTGCGGCGTCCCCGGGGGCAGGAACAGCGCGCGTTCGAGCCGGAGGTCGGCCA
>NZ_JBSFGJ010000376.1:0-9124 GCF_053596515.1 Nonomuraea sp. NPDC001684 | reverse complement strand
GCCCTGAGCAGCCGCGACAGGTCCTCTGACACGTGGATGGGCAGCCGTACGGTGCGGCTCTTGTCGTGGATGCCGCGTTCGATGGCCTGACGGATCCACCACATCCCGTACGTCGAGAACTTGTACCCGCGGGTGTAGTCGAACTTCTCCACGGCCCTGATCAGCCCGAGGTTGCCCTCCTGGATGACGTCGAGCAGCGGCAGCCCGCGGAAGGCGTACCGCCTGGCGGCGGCGACGACCAGGCGGAGGTTGGACCTGATCAGCTTGTCCTTGGCCCGCCGCCCGTCGCGGACGACGGCTTCGAGCTCCGGGGTCGCGGCGCCGCGCTCGATCAGGTGGCCCGCGTACAGTCCTGCCTCGATCCGCCGGGCGAGGTCGACTTCGTCCGCGGCGGAGAGCAGGGGGTTCTTTCCGATCTGCTCCAGGTACATGCCGAACAGGTCGGGCTCTGCGGCCGACATGCACCGGCAACTACCCGGTGAACGGCGGCGAATTCCCGGTTTCGTTGAGTTCGGCGATGGCCAGCTCGGCCGTGCTGCGGATGTCGAAGAACTTGTCCAGCGCGGTGATCGCGAACAGGTGCTTGCACCGGCCGTTCAGACCGGACAGCAGCAGCTTGCCGCCGGAGGCGGTGACGGCCTTGTGCAGGTAGACCAGCACGGACAGGCCGGAGGAGTCGCAGACGCTGACGGCCTGCATGTCGATGACCAGGAGCGGCGGCTGGGTGAGGTCGAGCGCCTTGGTGACCCGGTCGCGCACCTCGGCCGCGGACCCGAAGTCGAAATCCCCGGTCAGGCGTGCGATGACGCAGGGGCCCTGGAGTCCGAGGCTGATCGACAAAGCCTGCTCCGAAGTCACCCAGCTCCACCTACCCGCGTTGTTTCCCACTTGTCTACTTCTCGACCACTTTACGAGAAGTAGCGTCTCGGGTTGAACACCAGCATCTGTTCGATCTGGTCATCGGTGACACCAGAGCCGAGCAGTGCGGCCAGAACGTCATCGTGAATGTGATCGTAGCGCCAGTTCGGCGCGAGCGTGTTTCTGGCCTCGTCCCATGCGCCGCCGAAGTAGTCCATGAAACAGGCCGTGTCGTGGCTGAGGACCATGCGGTCGGCGTATCCGCGCCGGCACAGGGCCGCGATCGTGGCCACGCGCTGCTCGGTCGGGTTGTAGACGTCGAGACCGAACCGGTCCATGCCCAGCGTCGCGCCGGTGTCGGCCAGGCGCATCAGGTAGTCGAGGTCGTTGCTGTCGCCCGCGTGCCCGACGACCACTTTCTCCAGGTTCACCCCTTCCTTGGCGAACAGGTCCAGCGCGAGCAGCCCGCTCTGGGTGAAGGCGTTCGTGTGCACGGTGATCGGCGCCCCGGTCAGCACGTGGGCCCGCGCGACGGCCCGGCAGATGCGCTCGACGCCGGGCGTCAGCCCCTTGTGCTCCACCACGCATTTCAGCAGCGCGGCCTTCACCCCGGTGTCGGCGATGCCCTCGGTGAGGTCGCGGACGAAGTCGTCGATCATCGGGTCGGGCATGTCGAGGAACAGGCCGGGGCCGCGGTGCTCGTACTGGTGGGGCAGCTCCTCGAAGGCGTACAGGCCGGTGGCGACGACGATGTTGAGTCCGGGCACCTCGGCGGCCACCCGCTGGATGCGCGGGATGTGGCGGCCGAGGCCCCACACCGTCGGGTCGACGATCGTCCGCACGCCCTTGGCCGCCACCGCGCCGAGCTTGGCGACGGCGTCGGCGACCCGGAACTCCTCGTCCCACCAGGCGCCCTGGCCGTAGTTGTCCACGTGCTCGGCGGCCACGACGAACACGTGCTCGTGCATCAGCGTCTGGCCGAGCCGTTCGACGTCGATCGGGCCCCGGACGGTCTCGACGGTGGGCATGGGACCTCCATACCAACTGGTCAGTAAGTGCGCCCAACGTAGGCCGCCCCTGCCGCACCGTCAACCGTCCACGGCGAAGCCCGATCGGCGCGTCGGCACATGTCGGGATTCACCGGGTCAGGCGCGGGAAGAGTGGCTCCGGCCTCGGCAGCCGCTCCCCCGACACCGCCGCCGCCACCCGCGCCGCCGCCGTCGGCAGGAACGGCTCCAGCTGGACGGCCAGCGTCCGGCACGCCCCCACCAGCACGCCCAGCGACGCCTCCCGCTCGCCGGCGGCCTGCTGCCACGGACGGACGCGTTCGACGTACCTGTTCGCCTCCTCCACCAGCCGCCACACCGCTCCGGCGGCCCGGCGGAAGTCGAAGTCCCGCAGCGCGCCGTGCACGTCGCCCGGCCCGAGCTCCTCGCGCACCTCCGGCACGTTGCCGTCCAGGAACCGGTGGACCATCGTGGCCACCCGGTTGACCAGGTTGCCCACGCCGTTGGCCAGGTCCTCGTCGGCCCTTGCGATCAGGCGTCCCTCGGTGAAGTCGGCGTCGCCCACGCGCGGCACCTCGCGCAGCAGCCACCACCGCACCGCGTCCACGCCGTACGCGTCCACCAGGGCCACCGGGTCGACGGCCGTCCCGGACGACTTGCTGATCTTGCGGCCGTTCACCGTGAGGTAGTCGTGCACGAAGATCTGCGACGGCAGCGGCTCGCCGGCGGCCAGCAGCATCGCCGGCCAGTAGACGGCGTGGAACCGGATCACCCCCTTCCCGACCAGGTGCACCTTGTCCGGCTCGCGCACCCACCAGCGCTCGTGGTCCGCGCCCTCCAGGGCGGTGACGTAGTTGGCGAGGGCGTCCCACCACACGTACACGACCTGGGTGGGATCCCCCGGCACGGGGATGCCCCAGCCGCGGGCGCGCGCCGCCGACCGCGAGACGCTGATGTCGGCCAGCCCCGCCTCGACGAACGCCAGCACCTCATTGCGCCGGGCGGCCGGCTCGATGCGCAGGCCGCCGCCGCGGATGAGGTCGAGCAGGGCGTCCTGGTAGCGGGAGAGCCGGAAGAACCAGTTGCGCTCCGAGACCGCCTGCAGGGGCGCCTCGTGACCTTCCGCGCAGGGTCCCTCGGGGTAGAACTGCTCGCAGCCGACGCAGTAGAGCCCCTCGTAGTGCCGCTGGTAGAGGTCGCCTTCGACGGCCTTCCAGATGCGTTCGACCCCGGCGCGGTGGGCGGGGTGGCTGCTCGTCCTGACGAACGCGTCGAAGGACAGGTCGAGCGGTTCGCGCAGTCCTTCGAACGCGGCCGCGTTGCGGTCCACGAACTCCCGTACCGGCAGCCCTTCGGCCTCGGCGGCCAGCACGTTCTTCAGCGAGTTGTCGTCGGTCCCGGTCTGGAACCGCACGGGTTCGCCGCGCCGCCGGTGGTGCCTGGCCAGCACGTCCGCCTGGACGAGCTCCAGCGCGTGCCCGAGGTGCGGGCGGGCGTTGACGTAGGGGATGGTCGTCGTGATGTACATCGGTCGCCTCCCGGAAAGGGGCCCCGACACGACGAGAGGCCCCGGGTCGCAGGGCCTCAACAGGACGTCGTCGGTGAAACCCCCTACGGGGCCATCATCACCGTGCTGATCGTCATGCTCGCCATCGTACCCGGCGTCAGGCCAGCCCGGCCAGCTTGTAGAGCACCAGCGACCCGGCCACCGCCACGTTGAGGCTGGCCCCGGTGCCGATCATCGGGATCTCGACCACGGCGTCGAGCAGGTCGAGCGCCTCGCCGGGGATGCCGGTGGCCTCGTGGCCGAGCACCACGACGGTCGGCTCGCGGGCCATGGGCAGGTCGGCCAGCCTGATGGCGTTCTCGGCCAGCTCGACGCCCAGCACGCGGTCGCGCCGGGAGGCCAGCCAGGGCAGCGGATCGACCCAGTGGACGCATGCTCCGGCCCGGAGGGTGTTCCCCCTGGCCAGCGCCTCGGGGACCCAGGGCAGGCGGGGCACGGCCAGGCACGCGCCGGCCGCGTCGCAGGTGCGCAGCAGGGTGCCGAGGTTGACGCCGTGCATGGGCCACAGAGGGGCGACGGTGAGATGGCCGAGGCATCGGGGCCGCCTGCGCCGCCGCTGGGCCCGGAGCTCTCTGCGGGTGCGCACCCGGATGCCGCTCATGCGGCCGGGGGGAGGGTCCTTACGCGAACGTTCACGGGAAGGGCGCTTTCGTCGGCACGCCCGGGCCATCGTCGAGAGGAATCACGCCCAGTTTACGCCCGCGAGCCGCTCGCGCGACGGCGTACGGCCCAGACGGCCAGCCCCACGGCGAAGACGGCCACCCCCGCGAGCACGGAGGCGACCGGCAGCGTGAACGCCAGCACCAGGCACAACACCAGCCCGAGCACCGGCACGGCCTTGACCGGCGCGCCCTCGGCCCGCGAGAGGGTCAGCGCGCAGGCGTTGGCGATCGCGTAGTAGACCAGCACCCCGAACGAGGAGAACCCGATCGCGCCGCGCAGGTCGGCCACCAGCAGCAGCACGACCACCGCGGCCCCGACCGCCGCCTCGGCCCGGCGCGGGACCCGGTGCTCCGGGTCGACCGCGGCCAGCACACCCGGCAGGTCACGCTCCCTGGCCATCGCGAGCACGGTACGGGAGACGCCGAGCAGCAGCGCGAGCAGCGCCCCGAGCGAGGCCACCGCCGCCCCCGCCCCCACGACCGGCACCAGCCACTCCGCCCCCGCCCGGCGCACGACGTCGGCCAGCGGCGCCGCGGACCCGGCCAGCCCGGACGCCCCGAGCGTGCGCAGGGCGGCCACCGCCACCAGCGTGTAGACGACGAGCGTGACGCCGAGGGCGATGCCGATCGCCCGCGGGATGGAACGGGCCGGATCGCGCACCTCCTCCCCCAGCGTGGCGATCCTGGCGTATCCGGCGAACGCGAAGAACAGCAGCCCGGCTCCCTGGAGCACGCCCCACGGGCCCGCGCCGGGCAGCCCCGCGCCCGGCATTCCGGGCGGCCGCTCCCCCGCCAGCCCGGCGACGATCACCGCGGCCAGCACGGCGAGCACGAGCACGACGATCACCCGGGTGACCGCGGCCGAACGCTGGACGCCGAACAGGTTGAGCAGCGTGAGCGCGACGACCGCCGCGACGGCCAGCGGCCGGGCCGCGCCGGGGGCGACGTACGAGCCGAAGGTGAGGGCCATCGCGGCGCACGAGGCCGTCTTGCCGACGGTGAAGCCCCAGCCCGCCAGGTAGCCCCACAGCGGGCCGAGCCGCCGCCGGCCGTAGACGTAGGTGCCGCCGGACTCGGGATGGAGGGCGGCCAGGCGGGCCGAGGAGGTGGCGTTGCAGTAGGCCACGACGGCGGCGATCGCGAGGGCGACGAGCAGTGAGCCGCCCGCCGCGGCGGCGGCCGGGGCGAAGGCGGCGAACACGCCCGCGCCGATCATCGCGCTCAGCCCGACGACGACCGCGTCGCCGGTGCCCAGCCGCCGCGCCAGGCCCTCGGCCATGCCGCCCCCTCCACTGACCTTGATCGGGTCACCGGTCAGGAGATCCCGAGGGCCCCACTCTGCCGCACGCCACCGACATCCTCGCCGCCGGGTCCGTCAGGAGGTCGCCTCGGGGCCCGGGACCACCAGCACGGGACGCCGGGCGTGGTGCAGGACGCGGTCCGAGGTGCTGCCGAGCAGCAGCGATCGCACGCCGCCCAGTCCCCGCGTGCCGGTGACGATGAGGGTGGCGTCGATCTCGTCGGCGACGTCCACGATGGTCGACCACACCGCCACCGAGTCCAGGTCGCACCGCGGCGTCGCGTCGAGGCCGGCCTCGCGGGCCAGTTCGGCGCCGTGCCCGGCCAGCTCGGTCATCGCCTGGCCGATCGCCTCGTCCTCGGCCGCGGTGTTGTCGAGGGTCATCATGAGCCCGGCGGAGGCGCGGGCGGAGGTCATCGCCAGCCGCTCCCAGACGGTCAGCACGACGGCGGACCTGTCCTGCACGGCCCGTCCGGCGAACTCGATGGCGGCCTTGGAGTCGTCCGAACCGTCGTAGGCGATCAAAATGGTCATCTTCACAGCTCCTTGGGCGAGGTCAGAGCCCTTCCTCTTTCCAGGAGCGGACCGTTCTCACGCGAAAAGGGACGGGAAGATCATCCCGCCCCTCGCGAACCGGCCAGGCGTCACGCCAGCACGGCCGACACCCGCCGGGCCGCCGGCCTGAGCATCGACAGGCCCGCCAGCGCCAGCACGCCGATCTCGGTCACGACCACCACACGCTGGGTCAGGCCCGCCGGGATGTCGTCGTTGCTCAGCGGGATGCCGAACATGCGCACCACGTACGGGACCACGACCAGCAACAGCGCCCCGAGGGCCACGCCGCTCAGCACGCGCATCGCTCTGGCGTACCGGATCCTGGCCTTGGCCAGCAGGAAACCCGCGGCGGGCATCACCAGGAAGGCGGCGAAGGCGGCGTAGCGGTGGATGCCTCCGGACAACGAGAGCGGCACCCCGGGACGGTCGGTCGGGAAGGCCCCGATCAGGAACATGCTCGCCCCCCACGCCACCAGCAGCGCGACGACCCAGCGGTTGGCGCCCGAGCGGCGCAGCGCCTCGGCGATCAGCCCGGACCCCACGGCGAACAGCGTCAGCGAGGCCGGCAGCAGCCATCCGGACGCCTGGAAGGCGTACTCGCTGATGACGCTGTGCAACGGGTCGAGGCCCGCCTCGGCGTGCAAGGTGAGCATCGCGCCGGCTCCGGTGCCGATGGCCGTGAATCCGCTGACAAGCAATCCCCTCATGCCTTAAAGCTCGCGTAAGGCGACCTTGACCGGCATCGGAGATGAGCCCCCAGCGGGCCCTGATCCGTCCCCTAATACCTTGGTCGGCAAACTCCGGGGACGAGCCCGTGACCTGCGGGAAGACGACCCTGGGTAGGGTCTGCCTCCTCAGGGTGGGTGCAGTCGGCGGCACCCTCGATTTGACTTGGAGTGCACTCGAAGGGTGACTCTGGATACATGACGATCCAAGAGGCCGCCCAGCGTTCGGGTCTCAGCGCCCACACCTTGCGCTACTACGAGCGCATCGGGCTCATCCACTCGGTCGGTCGCAACGTCAGCGGGCATCGCGACTACGCGGAGGCGGATCTCCGCTGGCTGGACTTCCTCACCAAGCTGCGGACCACCGGCATGCCCATCGCCGACATGTGCCGCTACGCGGAGCTGCGCCGGATGGGCGAGCACACCTCCGCCGAGCGGCTGGCCATGCTGGAGCTGCACCGGGAGCGCGTCCGGGCCAGGATCGCCGAGCTGAGCGCGGACATGGACGTCCTCGACCTCAAGATCGACAACTATCGGGAGCGGATGTGAAGACGCGCGTTCTGGGGACCGGTGGCCCGCGGGTGTCGGCCCTCGGCCTGGGTTGCATGGGCATGCCGGAGTTCTACGGCCAAGGCGACGAGAAAGAGCCCAGCTCGCGCTGGCCTGGCTGCTGGCCCAGGGCGACGACGTGGTGCCGATCCCCGGCACGAAACGCCTGGCGTACCTGGAGGAGAACGCCGCCGCGGCCGACGTCGCGCTGACCGCCGAGCAGCTCGACGCCCTGGCCAGGGCGGTGCCCGCGGACGCCGTCCGGGGCGCCCGCTACCCGAACATGTCGGAGGTCGAGCGCTAGGCCGCGCGCCTGGTCGCGCCGGTCACGACCACCAGCGCGACCAGGACGAGCGCCGTCAGCGGGATCGGCGCCGGCGTCAGCGCCGACAGCAGCACGAGCACGGCCGCGCCCAGGAAGGCCGCGCTGTCGGCGGCCCCGTAGCGGTGGGGCCGCACGTGCAGCAGCCAGAGCATCGACAGGAACACCGCGACGGGCACCGACACGGCCAGCGCCGCGCCCGTGGCGGACAGGTGGGACGCGCCCGACGCGTGGTCGATGCTCACCTCGACCCCGGCGCTGAACGCCCCGACCGCCGCGAAGATCGCGTAGTGGCCGTACCCCCAGAGGAGGGCGCGCCTGGTGGAGTCGAGGATCTCGGCGGTCGGCGGGTCGAAGTAGAGCCACCACATGGCGAAGGCGATCACCAGCGCGCCCAGGGCCAGCACGATCAGCTCGGGCAGCAGGCCGGCGGTGCGCGCCTCGGCCTGGAAGGCGACCGTGGCGGCCAGCACGTTCTCACCCATCATGATGATCGTGAACAGGCCGTACCGCTCGGCGATGTGGTGCGGGTGCCAGGCGGTCGGGCTGCCCCGCTCGGCCCACACGGGCACCGCGAGCTCCAGCAGCACGCCGAGCGCGAACGCCGCCAGGTACCACTCCCCCGGCACGACCAGCAGCGGGATCCAGCCGACCTGCGCGACGCAGATGCCGGCGGCGTACCGCACGGCTGTCCGCCGCCCCGGACGGTCGCCGCAGGCGGCCCGCAGCCAGTGGGCGGCCATGGCCAGGCGCATGATGACGTATCCGGCGTAGACCACGCGGAAGTCGTGCTCCTGGAACGCCCTGGGCACCCCGGCGGCCAGCACCAGCACGCCCGCCATCTGGGCCAGCGTGGTCAGCCGGAACAGCCAGTCGTCGTTGTCGTAGGCGGAGGCGAACCAGGTGTAGTTCATCCACGCCCACCAGATGGCGAAGAACGTCGTCAGGTAGCCGAGGACGCCCTGGGCCAGGTGGCCTTCGCTGAGCGCGTGGTGGAGCTGGGAGCCGGCGAACGAGACCGCGACGACGAAGCACAGGTCGAAGAAGAGTTCCAGGTTGGTGGCGACGCGGTGGGACTCGCCCGCGTCGCGCGCCCGCATGGGTCGTAGCCGGATCATCCTCCGATGTCTACACCAGGGAGGCCGGCAGGTCGAAGTAGGCCCGGACCGCGGTCGCGCCGGGGCGGCTGTGGACGCGTACGAGGTCGGCGAGCAGGTTGACGATGAGCAGGCCGCGCGAGCCGGAGCGGCGCGCCTCGACGGGCAGGCGCCCGGCCAGCGGATCGGTGATGTGACCGCCGTCGGCGACCTCGCAGACCAGCCGCGCGTCCTCGATCCAGACCCTGATCAGGCCGGCGCCGCCGCCGTAGTCGAGGCTGTTGGCGCCGAGTTCGGCCACCACGAGCCGGATGTCGTCGAGCCGGTCGTCCCCGAAGCCCGCCGCCTCGGCCTGGCCGGCCGCCAGGATGCGGGCCGAGGCCAGGTTGGTGTGGTCGAAGCGCAGCGAGACGCACGCGGCCGGCTCGGGGAGCGGCTGGTTGTGCCGGGCGACGACCTCGTCGGGCGCGTAGCCGGGGCTG
>NZ_JBSFGJ010000375.1:0-9169 GCF_053596515.1 Nonomuraea sp. NPDC001684 | reverse complement strand
CTCATCTGCGCCCACACCTGGCCGGGGCGCAGCGCGGGCGCGGCGGCGGTCATCGCGTCGTGCACGGCGTCGCCGTCGCTGAGCATCGTGACGATAAGGCGTCCATCGGGCGCCAGACACCGATGACGCCGCCCCCAGACGGCAGGCTGAACCAGGACGTGAGCAGGGCGTGCCGCGTCCGGACGGCGGGGGTTGGTGGCAGGTCGGCGTAAAAGGCCATGCGGATCGATGCGGAGGGAGGCTGTCCGCGGGCCCGGACAGGAATTGCCCACTCCGCCGATCGTGGTCATCGGCCACGATCAGGCACCTGACAGTTGTGGAGCCACGCCCACATAGCCATACGATCCCCCGATCAAGGACCGCGATGTCGATACACGAGAGTCTGGCAATCCTCCACCGCGCCGCCGAATCCGGAACGGTCATCATCACGGCGTCGGAGCCCGCCTCCGCCGAAGCCGTCCGCAACCGCGAGACTGGACTGAAGCCCCATTTCGGAACCGTCGACTGGACGGCTCCGCCCAGCTACCGGGCTTTCCTCGCCGAGCACAACACCTTTGCCTGCAAGCGCCGGGACGTCTCGTCCAACGAGTACATCGAGTTCGTCGTCGTCGGTGACGACGCCATCGTCGAGCTGAACTCCGATCTCGTGCACATGCCCGAGGGTGTGGACCGCGGCGACGGCCGGTGGCTGTCCACCAACCACCTGGTCGGCTTCGCCCTCGCGGACGCGGACAACGAGGCGGTCTGGTGCTTCGACGTCACCCGGCCGGACGCGGACGGCGAATACCCGGTCTACCACCACCACTACGACGACCAGGAGGGGCGCGCACGCTACGTCGAGGACGGGAGCTGGGAGGAGCTGGCCGACTCCACCCCGGACTTCCCCACGTTCGCCGCCTGGCTGGACGCGATGACCACCGCGTTCACCGCGCCGGAGCCACCGAGCTGGTTCGCGGAGCTGGGCTCTCCGGGCTTCCACCCGGGGCCGTAGGAGGCCGTACGGGCAGGGCGCGGTCATGGCCGGCGATTCGCGCCGCTCGCAGCAGCGGGCGATCCGGTGGCAGGCGTGGGCGCGTCCGACGTGCCAGGTAACGCCCGGCCGCCTCTCCACCTCCGGGAGCCTTGGTGAAGGAGCCGTCCACGGCGATCTCGTCGAGGCACGGATCGTGGTGGCCGAGCAGCTGGTGTCGGCGATCGCCTCGTAGGAACAGCCGAGGCGCGGCAGTCGCGCGCCGGTCCGCGCGACCCCTTGGTCAGACCCCGGCATGATCCGGGCGGCACTGCGCGGATATGGTGGATTTCTCCCCGCCGTGATCTCGTGGGGAGGCCGCGTTGCCGCTGTTCGCGCTGCTGATCGTCCTGCTGCTGGCCGCCGGTTGCGCCTCCGCCCCGGAACGCACGGAAACGCCCGAGCGCCCCGCAGAACGGGCCGTTCCCGCCGTCCCCCCTCCGCCGCGCCCCTCGATCCCCGCGCCGATCCCCCTTCCCGCCGAACACGTCAAGGTCCCGTACGCCGCCTCGGGCTCGTACGCCGTGGTGCCCGGCGGCGCGCCCGCCCGAGCCGGAGAGGGCGAGGTGGTGCGGTACCTGGTGGAGGTCGAACGCGGCCTGCCGATCGACGGGACCGTGTTCGCGGCCGCCGTGCACCGCACCCTCAACGACCCGCGCGGATGGGCCCGCTTCCAGCGCGTCGACCACGGCCCGGTACGGGTGCGGGTGGCGCTGTCCAGCCCGGGGCTGACCGTCCGCCAGTGCCTGCCGTTGCGCACCGGCGGCACGTTGTCGTGCTGGAACGGGACGCGCTCGGTCATCAACGCGCTCCGCTGGGCCGACGGCGTCCCGCAGTACGAGGGCGACCTGGCCGCCTACCGCGACTACGTCATCAGCCACGAGGTCGGCCACAGCCTGGGACACGGCCACCGCGCCTGCCCCGGCCCCGGCCTGCCGGCTCCGGTGATGGTCCAGCAGTCGAAGTCGCTGGGCCGCTGCCGTCCGAACCCGTGGCCCCACCCGGAACGCCGCCCGGACGAGCGCCGCGACGCCCTGGCCCGCAACCCCTGACCGAACGAACCTCCTACTCCGAAGGGCTCGGGGAGGCGGGCGGGGCGGCAGAAGGGCTCGGGGTGGGAGGAAGGCCGTGGCCCGGGCCCACGCCGCGCAGCAAGGTGTCCACCAGCCGGCCCGCCAGCGCCTCCGGCTCGCCGTCGCGGCTCTGCGCCGCCTCGTGGATCAGCGCGTAGTACACCCGCCGGGCCCACTCCGGCTCCACGTCCTCCCGCAGCACCCCGGCCGCCCGCGCCTGCTGGAACAGCCGGTCGCACCTGGCCTCGACCTCGGAGTGCACCCGGGCCACCTCGGCCCCCGCCGACGGCCCGCGGCTCATCGCGAACCCCCAGTCGATCTTCACCCGCAGCACGTTCGCCGTGACCTGGTAGAGCGCGACCAGCGGCGGCGCCTGCTCGGGACGGGCGGCGTCCACGGCGGCGGCGAATTGCCGGGTGGCCCACTCGGCCATCGCCTCCACGAGCGACTCCCTGGAGGCGAAGCGCCGGTGGACGGTCGTGCGCGCCACCCCGGCCGCCTCGGCGATCTGCTCCATGCTGGCCGCCGGATTCCTGCTGAGCACCCGTTCGGCCGCCTCCAGGATCGTCCGGACGGTCCGCTCCGCGTCGGACCGCAGGGCCCGTGTCGTCCCACTCACGCCCCAAAGGGTACACGACAGTACCCATTCAAGGGAGAGTTGCGTCATCGATGTTGCAAGTTCTAGAGTCATCGCATCATCACTGATGCAGGAAGGGCGATTCACATGGACATGCGACTCACCGGCAAGACCGCCGTCGTCACCGGCGCGAGCAGGGGGCTGGGGCTGGCGATCGTCGAGGCGCTGACGGCGGAGGGCATGCGGGTCGTGGCCGCGGCCCGTACGATCTCCCCCGAGCTGGGGCGCACCGGCGCGATCACCGTGACCGCCGACCTGTCCACCGCGGCGGGCCCGGCCGAGCTGGTCGAACGCGCGCTGGCCGAGCTGGGCGAGATCGACCTCCTGGTCAACAACGTGGGCGGCGGCGACGGCGGCCAGGGGCAGCTCAACGGCTTCCTCGGCTTCGACGACGACGCCTGGCGCCAGTCGTACGACCTGAACTTCCTCAGCGCCGTGCGGGCCACCAGGGCCGCGATGCCCAGCCTGTTGCGGCGGGGCGGCACTGTGATCAACATCTCGTCCAACGGCGCCCGTGTGCCGCACATGGGGCCGGTCGTGTACACCACCGCCAAGGCCGCGCTGACGGCGTTCGGCAAGGCCCTGGCCGAGGAGTTCGGCCCGCGTGGCGTGCGGGTCGCCACCGTCTCCCCCGGCGCCTCGCGCACCTCGATGTGGGAGGCCCCCGACGGGTACGGCGCCGCCCTGGCGGCCTCGCTCGGGATGGAGCACGAGCAGTTGCTCGCGGGGCTGCCGTCGGTCACCGGAATGACGACCGGTAGGTTCGTCGAACCGGAAGAAGTCGCCTCCTTGGTGACGTACCTGGCCTCGCCGCACGCCAGGAGCGTGAACGGCGCCGACTACGTCATCGACGGCGGAGCGATCAAGACGGTATGAACTATCGCGATATATCGTAGAACGAGAACACCGGGGAATCCCGCCCGGTTGGGCGGGATGGACATCATCTCCAGGGGAGTGTGGGCAATGGCAGGAATGCGGACCGCACGGCGGATCCTCGCGGGCGGCGCGCTCGCCGCCGCGGCCGGGTGGGCGTTGCGCGGGATACCGGCCGAGCTGGGCGTGCGGCCTTTGACGTCGGGGCCGGACCGGGTGAGCAGGATGCGGCGCTCGCCGCAGTTCAGGGGCGACACGTTCGTCAACCCCATGTCCGAGCCGACCGCCCTGATGACCACGCCCCCGGTGGGCCTGCTGGCCGAGCTGGCCAGGAACAAGGAGCAGCGGCATCCCGCCGGTCCCATCCCGCTGCGCCTGCCGCCGTCCGGCCCGCCGCCGGCCGACGGCCTGCGCGCGGTCTGGTACGGCCACGCCTCCACGCTGGTGGAGATCGAGGGCAGGCGGGTGCTGTTCGACCCGGTGTGGAGCAACCGGGTTTCGCCGTCCCAGCTCGTCGGCCCCAAGCGGCACCACCCGCTGCCGGTGGACATCGGCGACCTGCCGCAGGTCGACGCGATCGCGATCTCGCACGACCACTACGACCACCTCGACATGGCCACCGTGCGCTCGCTCACGCGGACCCAGAAGGCGCCGTTCCTGGTCCCGCTGGGCATCGGGGCGCACCTGGAGCGGTGGGGCGTGCCGCTGTACCGGATCATCGAGCTCGACTGGGACGAGGAGGCCGAGGTGGCGGGCCTGCGCTTCGTCGCCACCGCCGCCCGGCACTTCTCGGGGCGCGCCTTCACCAGGAACGACACCCTGTGGGGCTCGTGGGTGGTGGCCGGGCCGAGCAAGCGGGTCTTCTACGCCGGCGACTCGGGATACTTCCAGGGCTACCGGGGCATCGGGGCCGCGCACGGGCCGTTCGACCTGACGCTGATGCCGATCGGCGCCTACAGCCCGGCCTGGCCCGACATCCACATGAACCCGGAGGAGGCCGTCAACGCCCACCTCGACCTCGGCGGCAAGCTGCTGCTGCCGGTCCACTGGGCGACGTTCACGCTGGCGCTGCACCCGTGGGCCGAACCGGTGGACCGCCTGTGGCGGGAGGCGAAGGCACGCGACGTCGAGATCGCGGTGCCCCGCCCGGGCGAGGGCGTCGACGTGACCGCCGTCCCATCCGTGGACGGCTGGTGGGAGACCCTGGGATAGCCGTCCCGTCCGGGGAACGCCGACTGTAGGAGGCCGTACGGCCCCCTACAGTCGTGGGGTGAGCAATATGGAACGTGACCCCCGCGAACTCCGCTGCGCCGCCGACGGCGGCGACCGGAGCGAGGTGCTGACCGGACGCGAGGTGCCGCTGGGCGGCCCGCGCGCGATGCGGGTGAGCAGGACGCTGCCCGGCGTGCACCGGCGGATGATCGGCGCCTGGTGCTTCGTCGACGCCTACGGCCCCGAGCCGGCGTTGATGCGCGTGCCGCCCCACCCCCACACCGGCCTGCAGACGGTGACGTGGCTGCTCGCGGGCGAGGTGCTCCACCGCGACAGCGTCGGCAGCCTGAGCGAGGTGCGTCCCGGCCGGCTCAACCTGATGACGGCCGGGCGCGGCATCTCCCATTCGGAGGAGTCGCCCGGCACGACGCTGCACGGCGTGCAGCTCTGGGTGGCCCTGCCGGAGGCCCACCGGCGCACGGCCCCCGCCTTCGAGCACCACGCCACCCTGCCCGTGTTGTCCGGCCCCGGCTTCGACGCCACCGTGATCATGGGCACGCTCGGCGGCGTGACCTCGCCCGCGACCACCTACACCCCGCTGGTGGGCGCCGAGGTGACGGTCGACGGCACGGGCGAGGTGCCGCTCGACCCCGCCTTCGAGCACGGGCTGCTGCTGCTCGACGGCGAGGTCGAGCAGGCCGTGCCGGGGGCGCTGCGCTACCTGCCGCCGGGTCCCGGCACGTTGCGGCTGTCGGGCCGCGGGCGGGTGCTGCTGATCGGCGGCGAGCCGTTCGGCGAGGAGATCGTCATGTGGTGGAACTTCGTGGGGCGCTCCCACGAGGAGATCGCCGCCTTCCGGAAGGAGTGGGCGGAGGGCGAGGGCTTCGGCGCGGTCGAGGGCTTCGACGGCGAGCCGCTGCCCGCCCCGACACTGCCCTCCATCCGCCTGAAACCGCGCGGACGGGTACGTCCCGAGGCGCGCTAGTAGACCGAGATGTGCGGATGGTCGAAGTGGTTGGCCGTCGTGCCGCCGCGGTTGGACATCGTCCGCCAGGTGCCCGTCCTGGCGTGCCAGATGCGCTGGCGGTAGATGATGTACATGATCCCCAGGCGCCGGGAGTTCTTGATGGCCCAGTCGGCGATCTCGTAGCCGCGCTTGACCTCGGCCGCCGACGGCATCGCGCCGCCGTGGCTGAGCATGAAGTCGCAGGCGCGGCCGAGCGGGTGCTCGCCGCCGTCCTGGATCGTCCGGTAGCAGCCGATCCCGAACGGCACCGTGAACCGTTCCTTGATCAGCGTCTTGACCAGGCGCATGCGGGGCGTGATGTTCTCGGAGCCGTCCGGGAGCTGCGGCACCCACGTGCCGTCCGGGCGGCGCACGCCCGGGGCCGTGTAGAGCTTGTCGATCCGGTCCCTGATCTTCTCGATCAGCTTCTCGGCCTTCTTCTTGCGCCCCTCCAGGTCGGCCACCGCGGTGCCGAGCTCCTCGGCGCGGGCGGCGGCCTCCTGCTCGGCCTTGCGACGCTCGTCCCTGACCTTGGCGTAGCCGCGCAGCCGGGCGTCCTGGACGTCGATGAGGTGGCGGCTCAGCGCCAGGCGGCTCAGCAGCGCGTCCGGGTTCTGGCTGCCGGTGAACAGGGCGATCTGGTTAGGTTCGCCGCCGATGTACTGGGCCACGGCCAGCGTCCTGAGCTGGAGGGACTCCCGGTCGTAGATCTCCTGGGCGGCGGCCAGCCGCTCACGCGCGCTCTTCTCCGTCTTCTCGGCCTGCTGCTGGGCGCGGCGGCTGTTGTAGTACTCCTCGATGAGCCGGTCCGACTCCTTGCTCAGCGCGGCCAGCTCCTTCTTGAGCTGCTTCACCGAGGGTTTGGGGGCCGCGCGCCCGGCTGAGGCGTTGCCCGCCGTCAGCGTCAGCCCGACGAGTACGGCGACCACGGCCCGCGCCACGTGGCCCACGGCGGAGGAGGCGACCGCCACTGTCCTCCTTAGCCTGAGCCGCAGGGCGGGTTCCGGTCAGGAGCTAATCAGAGTCCGGGACGCCCTCTTTCCGACGCTGATAGTAGGGGATCAAGCATCATTCCCCGCAACTCATAACTTTTCCTGACTACGTGATCTTCGTGCGCGCCTGACCGCGATGCGGCCTCCGAGCAGGGCCGATCCCGGCACCACGAGCATGCCGAGCAGGCTGGAGCCCAACCCGACGTCGAGGTCGGCGTCCAGCAACCCGCCCCCGCCTCCGCCCCCGCCGAGCAGCGAGCCGCCGAGCGACAACCCGACCGAGACGGACAGAAGCGGTTCATGGCTCTTGGCGGGCGGCTTCGCGGAGGGCTCCGGAGCGGGGGCGCTCGTGGCGGGCGGCTTGGGAACCGGGCCGCCGGTGGCGGACTGCCGGGTGGACGTCGGCGACGACCGCGTGGGCGGCCCCGAAGGCGGCCCCGAAGGTTGCCCCGAAGGCGCCCCGGACTTCGGCGGTTCGGACTTCTGGGGCCCCGACTCCGACGGACCGCTGGTCGGCCTCGGCGGCCGGCTGTTCGGGGCCCTCGTGGCGGGCGGCGCGGACGACGCGGGCCCCGCGGTCGGCACGCCGGGCACAGTCGGCTGCCCGCTGGCCCCGGCGGTGACCGTCACAGGCGGCGAGACCGTCCCTGACCCGCTCGGCACGGGCAGCTCCGGATCCGGCGAGACGGGCGGCGTCACGAACGAGCTCTCCGCGGACTCCGGCGGCATCGCGATGCCGCTGTCCGGCGAGGGCGAGCCGCTCCAGATCACGAACGTCGAGGCCACCGCCGCCGCCGTCGCCAGCACCAGCCCGCCGGTCACCGCCAGCTTGGCCGGCGGCCCCACCGAGCTGCGCACCACGCTGGTGCCCGTCGCGACGCCGTGCTCCGCACCGCTCCTCCCGATGGTCCCTCCGCCGAGGCCCTCGCCCATCCCCCCGCCGGTCCCGGCCGACGGCAGCAGCGCGGCGAACGGCATCGCCAGCACGGCCAGGCCCGACCGCCCGCGCAGCTCCCACCCCGCGCCGTACGTATCGCGCGCCACCTCCTCCAGCTCGGCCAGGAACGCCTCGGCCGAGGCGGGCCGGTGGGCGGGGTCCTTGGCCAGGCCGTGTTCGACGAGCCCGCGCAGGCGTCCGTCCACGTGCTCCAGCGGGGGCGGCATGTGCTGGTGCTGGAAGGCCAGGGCGGCCAGGTTCGCGGCGGTGAACGGGCGGCGGCCGGTGAGGCATTCGTAGAACACCAGGGCGGCGGCGTACACGTCGCAGGCCGGGCCGGCCGGGGCGTCCTCCCACTGCTCGGGGGACATGTAGGCGGGGGTGCCGGCCAGGGCGCCGGTCTCACCGAACCGGGCCGCGACGCCGAAGTCGACCAGCTTGCTGTCGCCGTCCGGGGTGACGATGACGTTCTCGGGCTTGAAGTCGCGGTGGGCCACCCCGCGCCGGTGCGCCTCGGCGAGGCCGAGCAGGGCCCCCTTCAGCAGGGTGAGCGCGGCCTCCACGCCGGTGCCGCCCTCGGCGGCGATCAGGCGGCGCAGCGTGACGCCGTCGACCAGCTCCATCACGATCGCGGACGTGCCTCCGGCCTCGACGTAGTCCAGCAGGCGGGCGGTGTGGGGGCTGTCGATCTCGCTGATGACCCCGGCCTCGGCGCGGAACCGGGCGGCGAACTCGCCGTCCGCGCGCAAGGCCTCGGACAGGTGCTTGATCGCGACCGGTAAGCCGTCGGAGTCGCGGACGGCGAGCACGACGCGGCCGGTTCCTCCGTGACCGAGTTCCCGGATCTCCGTGTAACCGGGAACAGCCATGTCGGGCCCTCCTGACCGGATAAAGATCCTTATGTCAGGACGCTAGCCGAAGGTAACACGCCGTGTCGAGCCCCTTCGCAAGAGTAACCGACCCCCTGTCGCAATCGGTATTTTTCCTACTTCCTATAGTAGGTCCGTGGCTCTCACCGATCATCTGCGCGAATGGCTCGGGGCCTGGCCGCCCACGGGAAACCTCGACGTCACGGGCTCGCCGCTGCGTACGCTGCCCGCCTGGGACGGCCGCGTGCACCCGGCCGTCGGCGTCGGCACCCCGGAGGGGGCGATGTTGTCGGTGCCGCCCGAGCACGTCGCCCGGGTGCGCGCCGCGCGGACGCTCCGGGAGATCCCCGAGCTGATCGGATATGGGGATCGCGGCTGGTTCGACGCCGTCTTCCGGTGGACCACCGAGCCCACGCCCCTGCCCGACGCCGGCGAGTGGGTCCCGGCGACGGACGACGCCGTCCCCGGATGGCTGCGCGTGTTCGGCGGCGAGGTGCTGGTGGCCGTGGACCCCGAGACCGGCCAGCACCTGGCCGGGGTGGGCATCAAACGGCACGACCG
>NZ_JBSFGJ010000374.1:0-9181 GCF_053596515.1 Nonomuraea sp. NPDC001684 | reverse complement strand
CCGAGCACCACCGCGTCGACCAGCCCCTGCACGGTCAGCCACGCGGGGGCCAGGTCCGGCGTGGCCGTCATGACGTCCCGCACCAGCACTCCCCCGAGGCCGCGCCGGGCCGCCCTGCTCATGATCTCGCCGCGGGCGGCGCCCGCGATGTACCAGCCGGTGATCACCACCCACATCCCGCCCAGCGGGTTCCACACCCAGATCACGACGAACCCGGTGAAGGTCAGCGCCATGCCGATCGCGTAACCGGCCCGCGCGGCGCCGGCGTCGGCGCGGGCGCGGTCGCCGTGGCGGCTCCACATCAGGCCGTGCAGCACCCGCCCGCCGTCGAGCGGGCTGCCGGGCAGCAGGTTGAACACGCCCAGGACGAGGTTCATCATGGCCAGCCACGCCGCGGCGGCCCTGGGCACGCCCGGCGGCAGCACGGCCGTGACTCCGAGGGCGAGACCGCCCAGCAGCAGGCTCGCGGCGGGGCCGGCGGCCGCCGTCACCACCTCGGCCCCGGGCGTCCGCGCCTCGTCGCGGAACTGCGTGACGCCGCCCAGCGCCCAGAGGGTGACGGACTCCACCTCCATGCCGCACCGCTTGGCCACCAGCGCGTGCGCCAGCTCGTGCGCGAGCAGGGACACCATGAGCAACAGTCCCGTGAGCGCGCCGGCGACCCAGTACGTCGTCCGGCCCGCGCCCGGGGCGGCGACGGCCAGGACCCCGGAGCCCAATCCCACCGCCACGAGCGTGACGATGGCCAGCGCGGACCAGTGAGCGCCGACGGGGATGCCCGCCACCCGTCCGAAGCGCAGGGTTTGCCTCATACTTCCAGCTTGCATGCTTCTCGACCCTCCTGACCAGGGACGACCTCTACGGGCGGACCACCGCGACGGCGCAGCGGGCGTGGTGCAGCACTCCCCTGCTGACCGAGCCGAGCACCAGCGAGCCGAACGTGCCCCGCCCGTGGGAACCCACCACGATCAGATCGCAGGGGGCGCCGGTGAGCGCCTCGACCGGATGCGCGCTCTGGACGTCCTCCACGACCGTCACCTCGGGACACCTCTCCCGCCATCCGGCCGTCCGGGCGCGGACCGCCTCGTGCTGGGCGGCGCGGACCTCGTCCAGGTCGTAGGCGATCTCGGGGGCGAAGGCGTGCACGGGGATCTGCCAGGCGCGGATCAGGCGCAGCCGGGCGCCGCGCAGCCTGGCCTGCTCGAAGGCGTAGCCGATGGCCGGCTGGCAGACGTCGGAGTCGCCGATCCCGACGCCGATCTCGCCGACCGGCCCGCCGCCCTCGGCGCGCACCACCACCACGGGACAGGCGGCGTGCCCGGCCACGTGCGTGGTCACCGATCCCAGCAGCGCGCCGGCGAAACCGCCCAGCCCCCGGTTGCCGATGACCAGCTCGTCCGCCTGCCGCGCCTGATCCAGCAGGACGGCCGCGGGCGTCCCCTCGACGACCTCGGCGTGCAGCCGCACCGACGGCTGCCGGGCGCGCGCGGCGGTCTCGGCCGCCTCCAGCACCTTGGCCGCCGCCAGCAGCAGGTAGTTGCCCTGGCCGTAGTCGGGGAACCTGGTGACGGCGTACGGCTGCCGGTCCAGGGCGTGCACGATCCGCAGCTGCGCGCCCGTCCGCGCGGCGTCGTCGGCGGCCCAGCCGACCGCCGCGGCGGCGGGGGCCGAGCCGTCGGCTCCCACCACGATCACACCGGCCATGACGCCCCCTCGTCCGACACTCCGAACACCTCCGGTCCCGTCATCCCTTCTCCGCGCGCGGCCGTACCACCGCCACCGGGCAGGCCGCGTGATGCAGCACGCCGTGGCTCACCGAGCCGAGCACCGCGGAGGAGAAGCCGCCCCGTCCGCGCGAGCCGACCACGACGAGGTCCGCGGCGGCGGCCGCCTCGGTGAGCGCGGCCACGGGGTGCCCGCGCACCTGCTCGTCGGTGATCTCGACGTCGGGGTTCTCGCTCCGGCACGGGTTCACCCGCGCCTGGGCCGCCCTCGCCTCCTCCTGGAAGGAGTCGGCCAGCAGGTGGCTGTAGGCCGCCCAGTACGGCGAGACCGCGGGCGCCTGCCAGGCGTAGACCACGTGCAGGCGGGCGCGGCGCGCACGGGCCTGCTCGACGGCGTACGCCATGGCCTGGCGGGACCCCGCCGAGCCGTCGTCGCCGGCCACCACCAGGTCGTGCCGGACGGCGACCACCCCGCGGACGACCACGACGGTCCCCGCGGCGTGCCCGGCCACCGCCCGGCCCACCGACCCCAGCACCATGCCGGCGAAGCCGCCCATGCCCCTGCTGCCCAGCACCAGGCTGTCGGCCGTGGCCGATTCGACGATCAGCGCGTCGATCACGTTGCCCGCCAGCATCTCGGCTGTGACCTCGACGCCCCCGCCGATCGCGCGGGCCCGGCCGGCGGCCGCCTCCAGCGCGCCCAGGCAGTACCGGGCGCCGTCCACGCCGAGCACCCACTGCTCGCACACGTGCACGAGCCGGAGCGGCAGCCCTCTGCGCTGGGCGTCGCCGGCGGCCCATTCCACCGCGGCGGTCGATGACGCGGAGCCGTCCACCGCGGCCACGATCCGTCCGCGCATCTTCCCTCCTTCGCGCCTTCGACGTCCCCATACCCGCCATAACGGATACAAGGGGCGCAAACACACCAAAAGTCGCCGCTGTCCCCTCCAACTTCGGGACCCGGCGCGCGACGGGCAAGCAGGCTAGGCCAAGACTTTCCTCCCCTGTGGGGCTCGTCCCGCCGGTCCAGGGAAGGCTCATCCGCGCAGGTAACCGGACAGAATCCGCTCCCGGAGGCGGCAGTGATCGACGCCCACGCCGGCCGGCCCGTGCTCGTCGGGTACGACGACTCGACCGAGAGCCGCCACGCGCTGCACTGGGCGGTCGCCGACGCGCGCCTGCGCGGGCTGCCCGTCCTGGTCTGCCACGCCCTGCACTGGCCCTACGCCCCCAGACCCGTCGCCCAGGAGATCATGCGGCACGTCGAACCGGTGGCGCTCGGCGTCGTGGACGAGGGCGTCCGGCGGGCCAGGGAGCTGGCGCCGGAGCTGGACGTGCAGCCGCTCCTGGGCCGGGGCACCCCCTCGGCGGTGTTGCTGGAGGCCGCGCGCGAGGCGGAGCTGACGGTGCTCGGATCGCGCGGGCAGGGCGGGTTCGAGGGGCTTCAGGTGGGGTCGGCCGCCGTCCAGGTGCCCGCGCACAGCGTCACGCCGGTCGTGGTCGTCCGGCCGCCGCTCCAGCCGCCCACCCGCCAGGACGTCAGGATCGTGGCCGGCCTGGACGGCTCACCCGCCAGCCTGGCCGCCTTCGACCTCGCCCTGGACGAGGCCGCCCTGCGCGAGGGCACCGTGACGGCCCTGTGCTGCTGGGCCGACTGCGGGTCGTCGTCCTGGCAGGAGCCGCTGCCCTTCGTGGACTCGCACGCGCTGCGCAAGGGCGCGGAGAACCGCTTCCGCGAGGTCGTCTCCCACCTGGCCCGCAGACGCCCCGAGGTGACGGTGGTCACCGAGTTCCTGACCGAACGCCCCCAGCGCGTGCTGATCGAGGCCTCCAAGGACGCCACGCTCCTCGTGCTCGGCAACCGGGGGAACGAGGCCCCTCCCTGCCTGCTGCTCGGAGCGGTGACGCAGGCCGCCCTGCTGGAGTCCAGGTGCCCGGTCGCGGTGGCGCCCGCGGCCGTGCTGAACCCGCGGCTGCCGCCCGCGTCCGGGTGACGCGGGGAGCTCAGGGGCGGTCGCCCGGCACCACCGCGACCGGGCAGGGCGCGTGCTGCGGCAGTGAACTCGCGGTGCCGAGATGCGCGGCCCGCGGCCGGCCGACCACGACCAGCGTCGCCCGCTCGTGAGGCTCACCCTGCTCGACCTGGACCTCCGGACGGCGAGCCGCCCACTCCCCCAGGTCGGCGGAGGCCGCGAGCGGCAGCCCGCGCAGGGCCGCCTCGGCGAACGCGAACTCGACGACCGCCGCGTCCGGCTCCCGCTCGGCCAGGACGACCGGGCCGGGACGGGTGGCCTTGGGCAGCGGCCCCGGCCCGCGTACGACGATCACCGGGCACTCGGCGTGCGCGGCGGCGTACCCGGCCACCGAACCGACCACCACCCGGGGCAGCGCGCTCAGCCCCCGCGAGCCGACCACGACGAGCGTGGCGTCGGCGGACAGCTCCACCAGCCGCTGGGCGGCCGGGCCCTCGTACAGGTCGGTCTCCACGCGGACGCCCGAGCTGGTGGAGCGGGCGCACTCGGCGCCGTGCCACAGGACGTGCTCGGCCGCCTTGCGCAGGTGGGCCTTGGCCTCCTCCTCCGCCTCGCCGTACGGCCATTGCCAGGCGTGGACGACGGTCAGCGGCAGGTTCCTGAGCTCGGCCTCGTCCAGCGCCCAGTCCAGGGCCTGGACGGAGAAGTCCGAGCCGTCGTAGCCGAGCACGATGCGATCCATGTCCGTGATCCCTTCAGACGTCGCTGAAAGTCAGCCTCGGTCCCGCGAGGCCGGCCACCCGTGGTGCGGCGGCCCGTCTTGACGGGACCTTGGCTCTCCTTTTCCGGCCGCGCGGGCCGGCGTCCTTCGCGCGTCACCAGGTCCAGTCGCGGACGGCGGGGGCGTCCTCGCCGTGCTCGCGGGTGTGGGCGCGGGCCGCCAGCCGGGCGTCGGCCATGCGCTGGCGCAGGTGCGCCTGGGTGGCGCCCAGGCCGGGCACCCGGTCGATGACGTCGATGACCAGGTGGTAGCGGTCGATGTCGTTGAGCATGGCCATGTCGAACGGCGTGGTCGTGGTGCCCTCCTCCTTGTAGCCGCGCACGTGGATGTTGGCGTGCCCGGTGCGGCGGTAGGTGAGGCGGTGGATGAGCGAGGGGTAGCCGTGGAAGTTGAAGACGACCGGCCTGCCGGTGGTGAACAGGGCGTCGAACTCGGCGTCCGGCAGGCCGTGCGGGTGCTCCGACGGCGGTTGCAGCCGCATCAGGTCCACCACGTTGACGACGCGCACCTTCAGCTCGGGCAGGTGCTCGCGCAGGATCGCCGCGGCGGCCAGCGTCTCCAGGGTGGGCACGTCGCCCGCGCAGGCCAGCACGACGTCCGGCTCGGCCCCCTCGTCCGAGGACGCCCAGGGCAGGACGCCGAGGCCGCGGGTGCAGTGGGCGACGGCCTCGTCCATGGTGAACAGGTCCAGCACCGGCTGCTTGCCCGCCACGATCACGTTGACGTAGTCGCGCGAGCGCAGGCAGTGGTCGGCCACCGACAGCAGGGTGTTGGCGTCCGGCGGCAGGTAGACCCGGACGACATCGGCCTTCTTGTTGACCACGACGTCGAGGAAGCCGGGGTCCTGGTGGCTGAAGCCGTTGTGGTCCTGCCGCCACACGTGCGACGAGAGCAGGTAGTTGAGCGAGGCGACGGGCCGCCGCCAGGGGATCCTCTTCGCCGACTGCAGCCATTTGGCGTGCTGGTTGAACATGGCGTCGATGATGTGGATGAACGCCTCGTAGCAGTTGAACAGGCCGTGCCGGCCGGTCAGCAGGTAGCCCTCCAGCCAGCCCTGGCACAGGTGCTCGCTGAGCACCTCCATCACCCGGCCGCCCGGCGCCAGGTTCTCGTCCGTGGGCTCGACCTCGGCGTTCCAGGCCCGCGTGGTCGTCTCGAAGACGGCCTGCAGCCGGTTGGAGGCGGTCTCGTCCGGGCCCATCAGCCGGAAGTCGTGCGGGTTGGCGGCGATCACGTCCCGCAGGAAGGCGCCCAGCACCCGGGTCGGCTCGGTCGACTGCGCCGCGGGCGACTTGACCTCCACCGCGTGGTCGCGGAAGTCGGGCAGCGCCAGCGGGCGCAGCAGCTCGCCGCCGTTGGCGTGCGGGTTGGCGCTCATCCGCAGCGGCCCCTCGGGGACCGTCCCCAGCAGGACGGGCGCCGGGCGGCCCTCGGCGTCGAACAGCTCCTGCGGCCGGTACGAGCGCATCCACTCCTCCAGCATGGCCAGGTGCGCCGGGTTGTCGCGGACGCCCGACAGCGGCACCTGGTGGGCCCGCCAGGTGCCCTCGACCGGCTTGCCGTCCACCTCGCGCGGGCCGGTCCAGCCCTTCGGCGTGCGCAGGACGATCATGGGGAGGCGTTCCAGGCGGCCTTCCTTGTAGGCGGCGATCTCGTCGAAGACGGTGTCGAGCGTGCGCGCCATCTCTTCGTGGTCGGGGCCGACGAGGTGGGGGCGGTAGCCGTACCCCTCCATGAGCTTGACCAGCTCGTCCTGGGGGATGCGGGCCAGCACGGTCGGGTTGGCGATCTTGTAGCCGTTCAGGTGCAGGATCGGCAGGACGACGCCGTCGCGGTAGGGGTCGAGCAGCTTGTTGGAGTGCCAGCTCGCGGCCAGCGGGCCGGTCTCGGCCTCGCCGTCGCCGACGACGCAGGCGACCACCAGGCGCGGGTTGTCGAAGGCCGCGCCGAACGCGTGCGCGAGCGAGTATCCCAGCTCGCCGCCCTCGTGGATGGAGCCGGGCGTCTCGGGCGCGACGTGGCTGGGGATGCCGCCGGGGAAGGAGAACTGCCGGAACAGCCGGCGCATCCCGGCGGCGTCCTGGGAGACCTCGGGGTACTTCTCCGAGTAGGAGCCCTCCAGCCAGGCGTGCGCGACGGCGGCGGGCCCGCCGTGGCCGGGACCGGCGATGTAGATCATGTCCTGCCGGCGTTCGGCGATGATCCGGTTGAGGTGGGCGAAGCAGAAGTTCAGGCCCGGGGTGGTGCCCCAGTGGCCGAGCAGCCGCGGCTTGACGTGCTCGGGGCGCAGCGGCTCGGTGAGCAGCGGGTTGTCCAGCAGGTAGATCTGCCCCACGGACAGGTAGTTCGCCGCGCGCCAGTAGGCATCGATGTGCTGCATCGTCGTCATGATGACGATGATTTCCGGCTGCGCTCCCGCGCCCTAGGGACCTTGGTCCCCTTCTCGGGGGGCGGAGGGCGGACGTCCGGCGGCGAGGGCGGCGGCCACCGTGCTGAACCGGTGGGCCCTGCGGTGCGTCGGGTGGGCGGCGGTGCGCCCGCCGCCGGCCAGGGTCTCCGGCGCCGCCCGGTAGAAACGGCGCTTGGCCAGCTCGACGAGGGCCAGGTAGGCGACCACCATCAGGCCCAGCACCGCGAAGAACGGGCCGGGCAGCGGCTGGAAGCCCAGGGCGCCGGCGAGCGGGGTGACCGGGATGACCGCGCCGAGCACCACGACGCTCAGGGCGGCGACCGTCAGGGGCAGGCTCGGACGGCTGCGGAAGAACGGCACCCGCCTGGTCCTGATCGCGAAGACCACCAATACCTGGGTGGCCAGGGACTCGACGAACCAGCCGGTGCGGAACAGCGGCGGCCCGGCGTGCAGGACGCCGAGCATGACGGCGAAGGTGGCGAAGTCGAACAGCGAGCTGACCGGCCCGAAGAACAACATGAACCGCCGGATGGACGCCACGTCCCACCGGGACGGGCGCCGCAGCTGCTCGGGATCGACGTTGTCGGTGGGGATGGCGAGCTGGCTGGAGTCGTAGAGCAGGTTGTTGAGCAGGATCTGGGACGGCAGCATCGGCAGGAACGGCAGGAACGCCGAGGCCGCGGCGGCGGAGAACATGTTGCCGAAGTTGCTGGACGTCCCCATCAGCACGTACTTCATGGTGTTGGCGAAGATCTGCCGGCCCTGGATGACGCCGTCGGCCAGGATGGCGAGGTCCTTCTCCAGCAGCAGCACGTCGGCGGCGTCCTTGGCGACGTCGGTGGCCGCGTCGACGGAGATGCCCACGTCGGCGGCGTGCAGCGCGAGCGCGTCGTTGACGCCGTCGCCGAGGAAGGCCACGTCCAGGCCGTTGCGCCGCTGGGCCCGCACGATGCGCGCCTTGTGCTCGGGGCTGACCCGGGCGAACACGACGGCCTGCTCGATGAGCGCGGCCAGCCGGGAGTCGTCGGCGGCCTCGACGTCCTGGCCGGTCAGCACCCGCCCGCCGGGCAGGCCGAGATCGGCGCACAGCTTGGCCGCGACCGCGGGGTTGTCCCCGGTGAGCACCTTGACGGTGATGCCGAGGCCGGCCAGGCGGCGCAGCGCCTGCTCGGCGCCGGCCTTGGGCGGGTCGAGGAAGACCAGCAGGCCGCGGAAGGCGAGGTCGTGCTCGTCGGCCTGGCTGAGGGTCGTCCGGCGGGCGGCGTCGCCGGTCAGCCGCCGGGTGGCCACCGCCACCACCCGGTTGCCGGCGGCGAACTCGGCCTCCAGCACGGCCCTGGCCCGGTCGGCGACCGGGGTGCAGCGCGCCAGCACGGCCTCCGGAGCGCCCTTGGTGACGATCATCCGGCCGTCGTCGTCCTCGACCAGGACGGAGGCGGTTCTGCGTTCGTGGTCGAAGGGCACGACGGCCAGGCGCCGGCCGGGCGGTCCGGGCCGGAGCGCGGCGGCGGCGGGCGCGTCCCACAGGGCGACGTCCAGGGGGTTGCCGCTCGCCGAGCGGCCCGGTTCCCCGTCCTGGCCGCTGACGACGGCCTCGTTGCAGAGCAGGCCCAGCTCCAGGACGCGGTCGTCGGGGCTGCCGTCCGGCCCGAGTGAGCGCGTGAAGCTGATCCGCCCCTCGGTCAGGGTTCCGGTCTTGTCGGTGAACAGCACGTCGACGTCGCCCAGGTCCTCGATGCAGACCAGCCGCTTGACCAGCACCCGGTGCCGGGCCAGCCGGTGGGTGCCGGCGGCCAGGCTGGTCGAGACCACGGCGGGCAGGAGCTGCGGGGAGATGCCGACGGCGATCGCCAGCGAGAACAGCAGCGCGTCCAGCACCGGGCGGTGCAGCACGAGGTTGACGACGAAGATCCCGGCGGTGAGCGCGGCGGCGACGCGCACCAGCAGCATGGAGAACCGGCGCAGCCCGATCTGGAACTCGGTGTCCGGATGACGGTCGCCGAGCCTGAGCGCGATGCGCCCGAACTCGGTCCGTCCGGCGGTGGCCACCACCACGCCGGCGCCGGACCCGGCGTGCACGACGGTGCCCATCAGCGCGCAACTGGCCAGCTCGGCCAGCGCGCGGTCCGGGCCGACGGGCTCGACGGCCTTGGCCACCGGCAGCGACTCGCCGGTCAGCACCGACTCCTCGCACTCCAGCCCCGCCGACGACACCAGCCGCAGATCGGCCGGGACGATGTCGCCCAGCCGCAGCGTGACGACGTCGCCCGGGACCAGCGTGACCACGTCCACC